>JAGXAX010000173.1 GCA_018971405.1 Alphaproteobacteria bacterium
GGTCGCGGGGCGCGCGATGGTGAGCCACGTCATCGCCGCGGCAGAGGCGCTCGCGCCGGAGAAAATCGTCGTTGTCACCGCCCCCGGCATGGAGCAAATGGCGCAAGCGGTGCGCCCCCACGCCGTCGCCGTCCAGAAAACCGTCAACGGCACGGGCGGCGCAGTGCTGGCGGCAAAAGAACATTTCAAAAATTTCGACGGCGACATCCTGATCCTCTACGGCGACACGCCGCTGGTGACAAGGCAGACGCTGCAAAGGATGATCGACATCCGCCGTCAGCCCGCCGCCGGGCTCGTCTTCAGCGGCATGCGCGTGAGGGAAGAGAATGCCTACGGCCGCATGGTGCTGGATGAAGACGGCACACTCAAAAAAATCGTCGAGTTCAGGGATGCGACGGCGGAGGAAAAGAAAATCACCCTCTGCAACGGCGGGCTCGTCTGCGCCGATGGGGCGAAACTTTTCGAGTGGCTTTCACAGGTCGGCAACGACAACGCGCAGGGCGAATATTACCTGACCGACCTGCCCCTGATCGCCCGCAAGGACAACCGCCAGACGCACGTCGTCGAGGTTCCGGCGGAGGAGATGGAGGGCGTCAATTCGCGCGCTGACCTCGCCCGCGTTGAAAAGCTTTTTCAAAAACGCCTGCGCGAAAAACACATGGCGGGCGGCGCGACGCTGACCGACCCCGACACGGTCTATTTCAGCTTCGACACGCAAATCGGGCGGGACGTGACGATCGAGCCCGGCGTCTTCTTCGGCGCTGGCGTCACCGTGCATGACAACGCGCATATTCTCGCCAACTGTCATATCACCGGCGCGGAGATCGGCCAGGGCGCGGCGGTCGGCCCCTTCGCGCGCCTCAGGCCGTCCACGAAGATCGGCGACGGCGCGAAAGTCGGCAACTTCGTCGAGACCAAGAACGCCGCGCTCGGCGATGGCGCGAAAGCAGGGCATCTCTCCTATCTCGGCGACGCGGAAGTGGGCGAGAACGCCAACATCGGCGCCGGCACCATCACCTGCAACTACGACGGCTTTCTCAAGCACAAGACGAAAATCGGCAAGGACGCCTTCATCGGCTCCAACAGCGCGCTGATCGCGCCGGTGAGCGTCGGCAACGGCGCGGTCATCGCCGCAGGCTCGGCCATCGGCAAGGACGTGCCGGACAACGCGCTCGGCATCACCCGCGCCCCGCAGATCAACAAGGACGGCTGGGCGCCGGAGTTCCGGCAGAAGAAAATAAAAGAAAGAGCGAAGAAGGAACAGGAATAATGTGCGGCATCGTCGGCATCATCGGCAAAAAAGAAGCGGCCCCCCGACTGGTCGAGGGCTTGAAACGGCTTGAATACCGCGGCTACGACAGCGCGGGCATAGCAACGCTCGTGAACGGAAAGATCGAGCGCCGCCGCGCCGAAGGCAAGCTCTCCAACCTCGCGGCGCGCCTCGAAAAAGATCCGCTCGGCGGCACGGTCGGCATCGGCCACACGCGCTGGGCGACCCACGGCGCGGCCAACGAGAAGAACGCCCACCCGCACGCGACCGACAGGGTCGCCGTGGTGCACAACGGCATCATCGAGAATTATCAGGAACTCAAGAGCGAGCTGGAGAAGTCGCAGTGCCGCTTCGAGACGGACACCGACACCGAAGTCATCGCCCATCTCGTCACCCACCATCTCAGGCAGGGCATGACGCCCGCCGCTGCCGTCGACGCCGCGCGCGCAAAACTGAAAGGCGCCTTCTCCATCGCCATGATCTTCGCGGGCGAGGAGGATTTGATGATCGGCGTGCGCTGCGGCACGCCGCTGGCGATCGGCTACGGCAAGGGGGAGATGTTCCTCGCCTCGGATTCATACGCGCTCGCGCCGCTCACCGACAGGATCAGCTTTCTCGACGACGGCGACTGCGTGCACATGACGCGGGGCGGCGCGACCGTCTTCGCCGCCAACGGCCAGAAAGCCGAACGCGAGATCCGCACCACGGCGCAGTCCGGCGCGATCATGGGCAAGGGCAAATACCGCCACTTCATGCTGAAGGAGATCTACGAGCAGCCCGCCGTCATTGCCGACACGCTCAATTCCTACGTCAACCCCGCGACCGGCCATATCACGATGCCGGAAGACATTCTCGCCCTCGCCAAAGCCCCGCGCCTCACCGTCTCCGCCTGCGGCACGGCCTTTTACGCGGGGATGGTGGCGAAATACTGGTTCGAGCAGATCGCGCGGCTGGCCGTAGAGGCCGACATCGCCTCCGAGTTCAGATACCGCGAAGCGCCGCTGCCCAAGGGCGGCGCGGCCCTGTTCATCTCGCAATCGGGCGAGACGCTCGACACGCTCGAAGCCCTGCGCTATTGCAAACGCCAGGGACAGGAGATCATCTCGCTGCTCAACACCATCGAAAGCACCATCGAGCGCGAGTCGGATCACGTCCTGCGCACGCTGGCGGGGCCGGAAATAGGCGTCGCCTCGACAAAAGCCTTCACGACGCAGCTCACCACCCTCGCCTGCCTCGCCGTCGCTTTCGCCAGAGAGCGCGGCGAAACAGACCTCGCGCGCGAAAAACACCTCACAGCGGCCTTGCGCGAGCTGCCCGCCCGCTTCGCCGCGCTGCTCAACCACGATGAAAAAATCCAGAGCATCGCCCACGAAATCGCCGAGGCGCGCGATGCGCTCTATCTCGGCCGCGGCACGGCCTACCCCATCGCGCTGGAAGGCGCGCTGAAACTGAAGGAAATCTCCTATATCCACGCGGAAGGCTACGCCTCGGGCGAGATGAAGCACGGGCCCATCGCGCTGATTGACGAAAATGTGCCGGTGATCGTCATCGCGCCTTTCGACAGCCTCTTCGAGAAAACCGCCTCCAACGCACAGGAGATCGTTGCGCGCGGCGGCAAGGTGCTGCTGATCTCCGACCGCAACGGCATCGCCAAGCTGAAAGACATCGCCACGTGGACGATCGAGATTCCGGAAGCCGACCCGTTCGTCGCGCCGATCCTTTACACCCTGCCGGTGCAATTGCTCGCCTACCACACCGCCGTCATCAAGGGCACGGACGTCGACCAGCCGCGCAATCTCGCCAAATCGGTGACGGTTGAATAGCCTTTAATCGTCCAGCAACCCATGTTTTTCGAGCAGTGCGCGCAGCTCGCCGGACGCGTTGAGTTCCTTCACGATATCGCTGCCGCCGACAAATTCTCCCTTGATGTAAAGCTGCGGCACGTTCGGCCAGTTGGTGAATTCCTTGACGGCCTGATAGAGAGCACGGTCTTCCAGCACGTCGATGCCGCAATAGGCGACGTCGAGGCCGCGCAAGACTTCCGCCACGGCGGCGGAATAGCCGTCTTTCGGAAACACCGGCGAGCCTTTCATGTAAAGGACGATGTCGTTTTCCGCGATGTCGCTGCGGATGCGTTCGAAAAGAGCGTTTTCCATTATTTTTATGCTCCTTCCTATATTTTACAAAAAATACGATTCTCTGCAAGTTCTACGCACAAAAAGCCTTTATGGACAGCGCCGCCAAGAGCGTTACTGTTTTTTAACAATGATTGTAATATCATGGAGTTGAGCTGTTTCGCGGCCGGAAGGAAGAAGAACGATGGCGTCACCGCCGGAAAACGACCATGAACTCGAAAAAGTCAGCCAGGCCGAGCTGAACGAGATCATCCGCAAGCACAACATGTTCCTGACCGCCAAGCCCGGCGGCCGCCGCGCCGTGGTGAAGGACAAGGACCTGTCGGGCCTGTCGTTCGTCGGGCAGAACCTCTCGCAGTCCGACCTCACCGGCTGCGTCCTCACGCGCGCCGACCTGACCAACACGAACTTCGAAAGCGCGACGCTGTTCGGCTGCGATTTCACCCACGCGAAGATGACCGGCGCGCGCATGGTGCGCGCCGACATGCGCGGCTCCGAGGTCAGCAAGGCCGACCTCACCAAGGCGGACATGACCGGCGCCGACCTGCGCGAGTGCAAGACCATCGTCAAGCGCCGCGCCCGCAGCATGAGCGAAGACTTCGACGGCCCGCAGCCCACGCCGGCGCAGTTCGTCGGCAGCAACCTCAATAACGTGACGCTCAATAACGCGACGGCCATCGCCGCCAACTTCACCGACGCCAACATGCAGGGCGTCAGCATGACGGGCGCGAACCTCCAGCAC
>JAGXAX010000174.1 GCA_018971405.1 Alphaproteobacteria bacterium
GGAGGAAGACATCATCACCGCAGCGAAAAAGGTGGCCTATGCCGCATAACGTACTGATGCCGGCGCTGTCGCCGACGATGACCGAAGGCAAGCTTGCCAAATGGGTCAAGAAAGAGGGCGATAAGGTCAAGGCCGGGCAGGTGCTCGCCGAAATCGAGACCGACAAGGCGACGATGGAAGTCGAGGCCGTCGACGAAGGCACGCTCGGCAAGATCCTCGTGCCCGCCGGCACCGAAGGCGTCGCCGTCAACACGCTGATCGCGGTGCTGCTGGAAGAGGGCGAGACGGCGGCGGACATAAAATCCGCCTCCGCGCCGAAAGCGGCCGCGCCTGCTCCCGCCGCGCCGGTCAAAACCGTGACGCCCGCGAACACGCAAGTTGCCGCGCCGCAAAAGACGGTCGCGCCGCGGCCGCAAAAGGGCGGGCGCATTTACGCCTCGCCGCTGGCGAAACGTCTGGCGAAAGAGCGCGGGATCGATCTTGCGCGCGTGTCCGGCTCCGGCCCGCACGGGCGGATCGTGAAATCAGATCTCGACAAAGCGCCCGCGCCTGCGGCCGCGCCGCGTGCGGCTTCCGCGCCCGCGCCGTCCATCGACGCGAAGGCTTTGGCCGACGCCTACGGCATTCCCTACAAGCTCCAGCCGAATTCCGGCGTGCGCAAGGTCATCGCCCGCCGCCTGCTGGAATCGAAGCAGACCGTGCCGCATTTTTACCTCACCGTCGATTGCGGGCTGGACGCGCTCCTCAAGATCCGTAAGGAGCTGAACGCCGATGCGGCGGATTTCAAGCTCTCCGTCAACGATTTCATCATCAAGGCGACGGCGGCGGCGCTGGTCAAGTTCCCCGCCGCGAACGTCTCGTGGACGGACGACGCCGTTTTGCAATACGAACGCGCGGATGTTTCGGTCGCGGTGGCGACGCCGAACGGCCTCATCACGCCGATCATCAAGGACGCGGCGAACAAGAGCCTGAAGGAGATCTCGAACGAGATGAAGGCGCTGGCCGCCAAGGCGCGCGACGGCAAGCTGAAGCCGGAGGAGTTTCAGGGCGGGACGATTTCCGTCTCCAATCTCGGCATGTTCGGCATCCGCGAGTTTTCCGCGATCATCAACCCGCCGCAGGGCGCGATCCTCGCTATCGGCGCGGGGGAAGAGCGCGCGGTCGTCAGGGACGGGCAGTTGAAAATCGCCAACGTCATGACCGTCACCATGTCGGTCGACCACCGCGCCATCGACGGCGCGGTCGGCGCGGAATTTTTGCAGGTGTTCAAAAAACTGATCGAAAATCCGATGGGGCTGATCCTATGACCGAACAAAACTTCGACATCATCGTCATCGGCGGCGGGCCGGGCGGCTATGTGGCGGCGATCAGGGCGGCGCAACTCGGCATGAAGACCGCTGTGGTCGAGCGCGAGCATTTGGGCGGCATCTGCCTCAACTGGGGCTGCATCCCGACCAAGGCGCTGCTGCGCTCGGCGGAGATTTATCACTTGCTGCACCGCCTCGATGAATATGGCCTGAAGGCCGACAACATCGGCTTCGATTTCACGAAGATCATCCAGCGGTCGCGCAAAGTTTCGGCGCAGCTTTCCGGCGGCGTCAAACATTTGCTCAAGAAAAACAAGGTCACGGTGTTCGACGGAACGGCGAAACTTTTGGGCAAGGGCAAAGTTTCCGTCGATGGCAAAACGGAACTCAAAGCGCCGCATATCATCATCGCCACCGGCGCGCGGGCGCGGGTGCTGCCGGGTCTGGAGCCGGACGGAAAACTGGTCTGGAGCTACAAGGAAGCGATGGTGCCGGCGGAGATGCCGAGATCGGTGCTGGTGGTCGGCTCGGGCGCGATCGGCGTCGAGTTCGCCAGTTTTTACCGCAGCCTCGGCGCGGAGGTGACCGTCGCCGAAGTGATGGACCGCATCGTGCCGGTCGAAGATGCCGAAATTTCCGCCTTCGTGCGCAAGCAGTTTGAAAAGCAGGGGATGAAAATCCTCACCTCCGCGAAGGTGGCGAAGCTGGAAAAATCCGGTACAAACGTCACCGCGCATGTCGAAGTCGGCGGCAAGATTGAGAAAATCACCGTCGATCGCGTGATCTCCGCCGTCGGCATCGCGGGCAATGTCGAGAATATCGGCCTTGAAAACACCAAGGTCAAGGTCGATCGCGGCCATATCGTCATCGACGAATGGATGCAGACCGCGGAGCCGGGCGTCTATGCCATCGGCGACGTCGCGGGCCCGCCGTGGCTGGCGCACAAGGCATCGCACGAGGGCGTGATCTGCGTCGAGAAAATCAAAGGCGTGGCGGACGTGCATCCGCTGAAGGCCGAAAACATTCCCGGCTGCACCTACTGCACGCCGCAGATCGCCTCCGTCGGCTTGACCGAAGCGAAGGCGAAGGAAAAAGGCTATCAGGTCAAGGTCGGCAAGTTCCCCTTCATCGGCAACGGCAAGGCGATTGCCTTGGGCGAGCCGGAGGGCATGGTGAAAACCGTATTCGACGCCAAGACGGGCGAGCTGCTCGGCGCGCACATGGTCGGCGCGGAAGTGACGGAATTGATTCAAGGCTACGGCATCGCCAAAACGCTCGAATCGACGGAAATCGAGCTGATGCACGCCGTTTTCCCGCACCCGACGCTCTCCGAAATGATGCATGAAAGCGTGCTCGACGCTTACGGTCGCGCGATCCACTTTTAATTCCGCTTGACAGTTTCATAATCCATGCGTAGGGTGGCGCCATGCCATCGATCATGCCTTATATCGCCGCTCTGGCCTCGATTTTCCTCTTCACGTCAGCGACCGTCTGGTGGCGCTGAGCGCCGGTATTTTGCCCCCGCGGTTCTGACCGCTTTTCCTCACATTCATAACGATTTTTATATCAGGAGATAACCATGTCGCGTGTCATACGCACGGGGAGCGACGCCGTTTTGCGCTCCCGCGCCGGGGTCGAGGCGCATCTGCTCGCCAAAACGGAGAACAATACCAACGGCTTTATCGGCACGGAGCTGGAACTGTTCGTCACGACGAAGGACGGCAGGCCTTTGTCTTACGCGCAGATCGAAAAGCTTTTCGGGCGCATCGCGGCGGAAACGGGCGCGGAAAAGGCGCTGGAAAACGGCCATGTTGTCGCGCTGCACATTGCGGATGTCGGGGATGTTTGTCTCGAACCGGGCGGGCAGGTCGAGCTTTCGACCAAGCCGTGCAAGGATCTGGCCGAACTGGAGGATTCCAACAAGAAGCTCCGCGCCGCGCTGGAGGCGGCGGCGGCGCATTTCGGCCTGCGCGTCAAAGGGCAGGGGCATATGCCGTCGTTTCTGGAGGCGGAGGACATGCCGCGCTCGCGCTTTGCCGCCTATTACCGCTACTGCCGCCACGAGATCGGCGCGGCGGCGGCGGAACTGGTCAAAACCATGAAATCCGTCTGCAGCCTGCAGGTGAACGTCGATCCGATGGGGCGGGATTTCCACGAAATCTACCGCGCCTTGATGCTGCTCGATGTCGCGGCGGCGTTCAATCGGGTCTCAAAGCGGCGCGAGCGGCTGGACGAGACTTATGCCCGATATTTCGGCGCGCAGACCGAGCCGGTGTTCGGGGCTTTGCGGGCGAAATCGAACGCGGAGCTGATGCCGCTGCTCGCCGACCGCCTGCTGACGCTGAAAGTGCCGTTCGTTCCCGACGCCTCGCCGGAAGGGTTCAAAAGCAGCCTCGACGTTTTCGGCACGCCGCCGACGGTGGGCGAGTTGCTGGCGCGGGGGGAGCTGACGCAAGAGATCCTCGACAACGCGCTCAGCCTGCAACTGACGCCGCCCAACCTGCGCCGCCACGGCGTGGTCGAGACGCGGCTGCTGGACAGCGTGGACACGACGGCAGACGTGATGCGCGTCGCCCGCCGCTACAGGACGGCGGCCTATGACGCGGCGGCGCGCGCGGAACTGCTGGCGCGGTTCGAAAAGGCCGACCCCGATCTGCTGCGCGCGGTCTTCAACGCGCGGGGGATGGTGCCGCATGACAAGCTGATGAAAATGGACATCGGCGGCGGTTTGACGGCGGGCGACCTCGCGGCGGAAGCGGAGAGCTTCAGGCCATGCGGCGCAGCTTCTT
>JAGXAX010000175.1 GCA_018971405.1 Alphaproteobacteria bacterium
GCACGGCGTGCGATCCGCAGAGGGTCTTGTGCGTGTAGGCGTTGGCCGAGTTCGGCTCGATGCCCGGCGACGCGCCGCCGGTGATGATCGAGATGGAGGCGGTCGGCGCGATGGCGATCTTGTTGGAGAAACGCTCCATGATGCCGTATTCCTTGGCATCGGGGCATGGCCCGCGCTCGTGCGCCAGCTTGACGGAGGCAAGATCGGCCTTCGTCTTGATGTGCTTGAACATGCGCTTGTTCCAGACCTTCGCCATCACGCTTTCCAGCGGGATGCGGCGGCCTTGCAGGAAGGAGTGGAAGCCCATCACGCCCATGCCGACCGAACGCTCGCGCATCGCGGCGTATTTGGCGCGCATCATGCTGTCCGGCGCGCGGCGGATGAAATCCTCCAGCACGTTGTCGAGGAAGCGCATGATGTCCTCAACAAAATTCTGCTGGTCTTCCCACTCGTCGAATTTTTCGAGGTTGAGCGACGAGAGGCAGCAGACGGCGGACCGCTCCTGCCCGTGATGGTCCTTGCCCGTCGGCAGCGTGATTTCACTGCAAAGGTTGGACATCTTCACGTTCAGCCCCGCGAGCTTGTGATGCTCGGGGATGACGCGGTTGACGTGGTCGATGAAAACGAGGTAGGGCTCGCCGGTCTCGATGCGGGCGGTCAGAATGCGGATCCACAGGCTGCGGGCGGAGACGCGTTCGATCACGCTGCCGTCTTTCGGACTGGTCAGAGCCCATTCCTCGTCTTTCTCCACGGCGCGCATGAAGGCGTCGGGAATCAAAATGCCGTGATGCAGGTTCAAGGCCTTGCGGTTCGGGTCGCCGCCGGTGGGGCGGCGCAGTTCGACAAATTCCTCGATCTCCGGGTGGCTGACCGGCAGATAAACCGCCGCCGAGCCGCGGCGCAGCGAGCCTTGAGAAATCGCCAGCGTGAGACTGTCCTGCACACGGATAAACGGAATGATGCCGGAGGTTTTTCCGTTACGACCGACCTTCTCGCCGATAGAGCGCAGGTTGCCCCAGTAGGAACCGATGCCCCCGCCGCGCGAGGCCAGCCAGACGTTCTCGTTCCACAAATCGACGATGCCGTTCAGGCTGTCGTCGCACTCGTTGAGGAAGCAGGAGATGGGCAGGCCGCGATCGGTGCCGCCATTGCTCAAGACCGGCGTCGCCGGCATGAACCACAGTTTTGACATATAATCATAAAGGCGCTGGGCATGGGCGGAATCGTCGCCGTAATACATCGCCACGCGGGCGAACAAATCCTGAAACGACTCGCCGGGCAGCAAATAGCGGTCTTTGAGCGTGGCTTTGCCGAATTCTGTTAAATTAGAATCGCGGTCGCGGTCGATCTGGACTTTCGCGCCCTTGGCCAATTGTGCGACGTCAAACATTCCCTGAGACTCCCCTAATACGTTTTTTTGTTCTTTTTTATACGCTTCGTGTTATTTCTTGAAGGCGGCGGTGAGCCCGCGGCCGCGCGGAATCAAGATATACTATACCTTGTTATCCGACAGTTCCGAGCATACCACATGTTGGGTTTCTGTCCACGGAGCCGCCTAGCAAAATATTTTCATCCGGCTGCGGGAATCATCTTGACCCATGCTCAAACCAAGACAATTCCTTGGGTTAAGCACGAAGAAAAAAACTTCCCCGCCGGCGCCAAAAATTGCATAACGAACGGAATAGTCCAGTGTACCATCCAAAAATAAAAAATCGGTTAAACAGTCCACAGAATCAGACGGGGAGGAACGCAACATGACTTATGATCCGAACAACATATTCGCGAAAATCCTGCGCGGCGAAATCCCTTGTCAGAAGGTTTATGAAGACGAACATGTTCTGGCATTTTCCGACATCGCGCCCAAAGCGCCGGTGCATATTCTCGTTCTGCCGAAAGGCGCGTATGTGAGCATGGACGACTTCAGCGCCACCGCCACGCCTGAAGAAATCGCCGCCCTCTTCCGCGCACTCGGCAAAATCGCTCGCGACAAGGGCCTCAACAAAACCGGCTACCGCGTGATTTCGAACTGCGGGCTTAATGGCGGGCAGGAAGTCCCGCATTTGCATTTGCATTTGCTTGGCGGGAGATCGCTTGGAAGGATGGTTGAGACGGCTTAAGTTTCATTCCTTGCGATAAACCGCCTCACCCATAACGCCCAACACAATCAGCATCAGGAAGAAGAGTTTATCACCATAACGCGCATAAAGCGTTGGCGGGAGCGGCGCGGGCAGGATGGTATCGAGGTCGCCGCTCACATCCAGCGGACGCATGCCGATAATGCGCCCGAGCGGGTCGACGGTCGCAGAGATGCCGGTGTTGGCGGCGCGGACCAGCGGCAGCCCCTCCTCGATCGCCCGCACACGCGCGCTCTGGAAGTGCTGGTGCGGGCCAGTGGTCATGCCATACCACGCGTCGTTGGTGACGTTGACCAGCCAGTCGGGGCGTTGCTTGCCGCCGAGCGCGACCGCATCCGGAAAGATCGCCTCATAGCAAATCAGCGGACTTGGTTTCGGCAGATTACCGAGATTATCGAGCGTCACAACCCCCTTTCCCCGCGTGAAATCGCCGATGCCCGAGATGCCCGCCGCGATCGGCGTCATGTCGATATATTTGCGGAACGGAATATATTCACCGAACGGCACGAGGTGATGCTTGTCATAGGTGTCGAGCACCTGCGCTTTTTTGTTCAGCACAGAGACGCTGTTGTAATAACGCGTCCCGACATTGCGCAGATCGCCGAGGATGCCGACGCTGTTGTCCGGCAGCCGCGCGGCGACGTATTGCGCGAGTTCCGGATACTGGCCAAGGTCGCCGATCAGCGCCGTCTCCGGCCAGATAACAAATGTAATCGCCTGCGACAATCGTGACGGCGCGGACGTAAGCGCGAGGACATGATCGAAATTATGCCGCATTTCGGCGCGGTTCCACTTGAAGGATTCTGCGATATCGGGCTGGACGATGCGCACAGTGTAATTCTTGAACTGCATCACCGGATGGAACATCAACCGCGCCTTGCCCACCGCCTCGACGAGCAGGAATGAGACGAGCAGCGCGAGCACCGTCTTCTTGCCAAAGGCGGGCATCGCCGCCCAGAGCAAGGTCAGCAGCGTCAGGCCGTAAATGCCGGTGACGGCGCTGGTTTGCATTACGGGCAGAACGTGCATCCACGCATAGCCCGGCAGGTTCCATGGAAATCCGGTGAAAGCATGCCCGCGCACCCACTCGATCGCCGCGAAGGCCGTGACGAACGTCAGCGCATAGGCCGCGTCGTTTTTGCGATAGCGCCATGCGAGCAGCGGAATGAAACCGTAATAAAGCGCAACGATCACGGGGCCGATCACCAGCGAGAGCGGCAGCACCCACCAGAACTGCTGGATATCGACGAACAGCGCGTCGCTGATCCAGTAAAGCCCGAAAATGAAATACCCCGCGCCGAACACCCATCCGGTCAAAAAGGATTTTGTTTTCGTCGCCGCGCCTTGGCAAAGCCACACCATCCCCGGAATGGAAATCAGCAACACCGGAAACGCCCCGAACGGCGGCATGGCCAGCACCATCAGCGCGCCCAGCACAAAGGCCAGCGCGTATCGCTTGAAGCCAGCCAGGGATTGGATGTTTGATTTAAAGATGGAGAGCTTCATGGGAAACCGGTGTTGTAACCCATGCCACCTCTAACTTGAATTGGGCACCTTTTAACGGCGTTTCAAGAAAAATTTTATTTTCGGAGCCTAGCAAAAAAAGATGTGAGAATTCCGTTTTCACTCCGGAATATTTCTCAGTTAACTGCTGTATTAAATCAGCTTTATATCCTGTTAAATAAAAACCTTTATCTTTAAAGAAAACTAAAAGAGCCGTGTTCTTCGGATATGAATTTCCTTTTTTAAACTTTTTGTCTATGACTTTTATAATCTTTTCTATAGCGCAGCTTGCTTGCGTACCTCCCGGAACAGTATGCCCTGTAGACACTATCTCTTTTCCCTTATGTTTGTTACCGCTCTTGATAACAGCCCCTGTCGTAAAACAGCTACCCTCCTTGACAACCATTTCCGTTCTATCAGCTTCATCGCTATCCAT
>JAGXAX010000176.1 GCA_018971405.1 Alphaproteobacteria bacterium
GGACTGGTGGCGGAGAGCGTCGACGTCGCGCCCGACCGCTCGTGGATCGAATTTCACCTCAACCCGAAAGCGCGCTTTCACGACGGCGTGCCCATGACCGCGGAGGACGTGAAATGGAGCTTCGAGGCCTTGCGCAAATACGGGCTGCCGGTGCGCCGCCGCGTCTACGGGCTGGTGAAGAGCGTGCAGATCCTTTCGCCGCACGACATCAAGTTCACCTTCGGCAAGGGCTATGACCGCGAGGACGTGATGATCCTCGCGCTCCTGCCGGTGCTGCCGGAGCATTACTGGGTGAAGCACGATTTTTCCGCGACGACGCTCGACCCGCCGCTTGGCAGCGGACCTTACAAGATCGTTTCCGTCGAACCGGGGCGGAAGATCGTTTACAAGCGCGTCAAAAACTACTGGGCGAAGGATCTGCCGGTCAACAGGGGGCTTTATAACTTCGATACCATCACCTACACCTATTACCGCGACGACGGCGTCGCGCTGCAGGCCTTCAAGGCGGGCGACTATAATCTCAGGCGCGAGTACAGCGTCCAGAAATGGGTGACGGGATATGATTGCAGCCGGCTGCGCGACGGCGAAATCGTCAAGGAAGAAATCCCGCATCACCGGCCGGACTGGCTCCGCGCGATGATCTTCAACACCCGCCGCCCGATGTTCCGCGACCGCCGCGTGCGCGAGGCGCTGGGGCTGGTGTTCGATTTCGACTGGATCGACCGCGTTTATTTCTACGGTAAGGTGAGGCGCATCGCCAGCGTCTATCCCAATTCCGCGCTCGCCGCCTCCGGAAAACCGCAGGGACAGGAACTGGCGCTGCTGGAGAAATATAAAAACGATCTTCCGCCGCAGGTGTTCGGCGATCCGTGGCAAGCTCCGCAAGGCGACATGCGCGCGCGCGAGGCGAAGGCCATGGCCTTGCTGCAGCAGGCGGGTTGGGTTTACAGGGATGAACGGCTCGTCAACGCCAAGACCGGAGCGCCGTTCAGCTTCCAGATCATGCTCAACGACCCGTCGGACGAGAAGATCGCGCTCGCTTACGCGCGCGATCTCGCCCGCATCGGCATCGCGGCGCATGTACGCAAGGTGGACGCGGTGCAGTTCACCGGACGGCTGAACGACTATGATTACGATATGGTCATCTGGCGCTGGATCAATTCGCTTTCCCCCGGCAATGAGCAGGTCGCCTACTGGAGCTCGGGCGCGGCGAAAATGCGCGGCGGGCGCAATTATGCGGGCATCGAAAACCCCGCCATCGACGCGCTGGCGGAAAGCATCGGTTCCTCCAAAACCTACACAGGCCTGCTGGCGCGGGCGCACGCGCTCGACCGCGCCATCATGTGGGGGGATTACATGATCCCGCTCTATTTTATGGGAGACGATATGGTCGCGCATGACGCCGATCTTCGCAGGCCGGAAAAAACGCCAATTTATGGAATTGTGCTGGAGTCGTGGTGGATGCAGCCGCAAAAGGATAACGAACATTAACCAATTGCTATTTTTTTTCGTGATAGAATAGGGTAACTTATAAGTCCGGTGGGGTTAACAAGGGATGGTGCTTCGATGAGATTTAAAACGGCCTCGGTTCTGGCGCTCGGCAGCATGGCCCTGATGGCGGCTTGCGCCCAGACGCCGCCGGTGGGGCAGGCATACTGGCAGCGCGTCGATGCGGATTCCGCGCTTTACATGACCGGCCCGAAGGCGCAGCAGCGGCTGAACGACGATATCGCCACCTGCGTTCACGAGGTCGACGAACTGGTCGAGCTTGACGCCGTGCGCGAAGCGCTGCCGCCCGACACATACAGCGATTACCGCAACGCGCTGGATGCCTCCGGCGATCTCGCCTATTACGACACGCCGACCCGCTTCGGCGACAAGAAAGTCGCGCACGCCGATTTCCATGATTACGAAGGCTGCATGCGTTACAAAGGCTGGGAGCGCGTGCGCTATGTCCGCTACACGACTCTCGCCAAGGCGAACAAGACTTACACCGAGGCGCATCAGTACTGGAAGACCGGCCTGATGGGCCCCGCGGCCGAGGCCGCAAACCAGGCGGCGCTCGCCAACGTGAACAACGATTACGCCAACCTGAACAAATAATATTTGGGCTTTTTAAAAAACACCCGCGGCCTGAAAGTCGCGGGTGTTTTTTATTTTACCGCGCCTGTTTTTGCCACAGCTTGACGGTGGCATCATACGCCATGTCGACGGTGAGCGAGGCCATGAGGCCGGGCGCCGTGGCGGCGTCGTAGCCGGAATAGGACGTGAGCTGCTCGAAGTTTTCCGGCGTGGAGACATAGGCGCAATGTTCTCCCCACGGGCGGTAAAGTTCCGGCCAGCTGGGGCCGAAGAGGCCAAGCGTCGGCACGCCCGCCGCGGCGGCGCAATGCATCAGTCCTGAATCGTTGCCGACATAGAGCCTGCAGCGCTGTATCGCGGCGGCGGCGACGACAGGTTCCGCCTTCGCGATCACGTCGATGCGCCGCTCGGGCGGCACGGAATTGAGGACTTTATAGGCTGTCCGCTCCTCGCCGGGCGCGGCGAAGACGGCGACGCGGGCGTGCGGCAGGATGGAATCCGCCGCGGTCAGGCGTTCGGCCAGCGCGATGAAGTTTTCCGCGGGCCACGTCTTCGGCAGCCAGTTGGCGGCGGGGCCGATCGCCAGCACGGGGCGGCGTCCGGCCTCAGGCACGAGCGCGGCGGCTTTCCGGATGGTGTCCTCGCTGAACCACAGCCGCGGCTCCGGCGGCGGGAAGACCTTGATGACCGCGGCGATCTGCTCGACCTTGTGCTTGCGCGGGGCCTTGCCGCTCCAGATGTATTTCTTCCGCGAGAAGACGAGGCGGGTCATCAGGCTGTTGCGCAGGTCGACGATGATGTCCCAGTTGGTGCGGATCGCGGTGCGCCACAGCTTCACCCAGTGCGCCGCCAGCGGCTCCTTTTCCATGGGGATGACGCGGTTCACGCGCGGTGCGTCCCTGAACAGCCCCGCGACGACCGGCCCGCAGGCGACGGTGATCTCCGCGTCCGGATAAAGGCGGATGAAATGGTCGAGCGCGCCGGTGGAAAGCACGCCGTCGCCGAGGCGCGTCGCGGTGATGAACAGGATCTTCATGCGGGCGAGGATATCACACCGGCGCGGCGCTGTGGACACCCGAATTGAGGAAGGCGCGGATTTTGGCCTTGCGTTCCTGTTTCCGCTCGCGTTTCGACTGCGGACGCGCGGCCTGATTGAAAGCGCCCGCGAAGGCGACGCGCCGGTGTTCATGCGCGGAGGCGGCGGTGATCCCGTCCGTCTTCGCCTTGCACCATTTGGCGTATTTGACGAGGCTGTTCCATGTGCCGCTGGCGGGGTCGTCGGGGAGGGTGATCTGCCACGCGCTCTGCGCGAAGCCGGGCGAGCGCAGGTTGGCGGGCGGCTCGAGCCTGTGCGTATGGGCGAGCAGTTTCAGCCCGTCATGCTCCCACAGTTCGTGGCTGCCCTTGCCGGTACGCGCCCTTTCAAAGCCGTTGTCGTGCAGGATTTTTTCGCGTTGTTTCGGGTTCAACCCGCACTTGTTTTTGGGCATCTCGTGCTCCGGTTTTATTATCATAATATAATATATTTATGAATAATTAATGAACGGCGCGGGCGCGGTTCAGTGCTTTGCGGCGTAGGCCAGAAACAGCGCGATCAGCGCGATGGCCTGACAGATAACGCGCATCTGCATCATCTTCTGGCTGAGTTTATGGTCTTTTTCCGTGCCGCGGGCCATGGCGCGCAGGCCGTTGAAGAGGGCGAAGACCACGCCGAGTACGGCGATGCACGCGATTGCAAGAAATACCTTGTCCATAGAATATTATTCCTTTTCCGATTGCAGCTTGTACTATAGGCAGCGCCGGAGGGCGGAACAAGGGGGCTTTTTCATGCGGAAACCGAACGGAAATTTACTAAATGCGAATTTTCTGGCGCCGCGATCGGGACAGGCGAAGAGCATGGTGATCTTCCTGCATGGCTACGGCGCGAACGGCGACGATCTGCTCTCTATCGGCGGAGA
>JAGXAX010000177.1 GCA_018971405.1 Alphaproteobacteria bacterium
GACCGTCGCCGAACTCGATCGACTTGGCGTCGACTTCCTCCAACCGCGCGATGAGCGACAGCGGAACCGCCTTGGGCGTGCCGCCACCGACGCGGAAGACCAGGAGAGTGACCCGCTCGTTCTCGTGCGCCGCAGGGCCGGCCGCCTCGGCGGTATGGGCCGCTTCGGCGTGGCCGGCGCCACCCGACGCTTCGGCGATCCCGTTCGGATCGAGGATCATGATGACGCTGCCGTCGCCGAGGATGGTATTGCCGGAAAAGAGGCGGATGCTCTTCAGCACCGGCGAGACGGGCTTGACGACGATTTCCTCCGTATCGAAGACACGGTCGACGATGATGCCGAAAGTCTGCGCGCCGACCTCGACGACGATCACCTGCTTGTGGGAGCGCGTGATCTCCGTCTCCTCCAGCTTGAGGATTTTCGTGAGGGAGACCAGCGGCAGCAGCCGGTCGCGCAGGCGCATGACGGGCGTGCCGTGGATTTCCTCCAGCTTGTTCTCGCCGGTGCTGGAGAGGCGAACAAGCTCTTGCACGCTGATCTGAGGGATGGCGAAGCGTTCACCGCTCGCCTCGACGATCAGCGCGGAAACGATGGCGAGTGTGAGAGGGATCTTGATGGTGAAGGTCGTGCCTTTGCCGTCGAGGGATTTCATCTCGATCGTGCCGCCGATTTTCTCGATGTTGGTGCGCACGACGTCCATGCCGACGCCGCGGCCGGAAACCGAGGTGATCTTTTCTGCTGTCGAAAAGCCGGGCGCGAAAATGAATTGCTGGATCTGCTGTTCGGTCATGCTCTTGACCTGTTCCGCGGTGGCGACGCCTTTCTCGATCGCCTTTTTGCGGATGCGATCCGTGTTAAGGCCGCGCCCGTCGTCGGAAATCTCTATGACGATATGCCCGCCCTCGTGAAAGGCGTTGAGCAGGATCGTGCCTTCCTCCGGCTTGCCCGCCGCAATGCGCTCCTGCGGCGTTTCAATGCCGTGGTCGCCGGAATTGCGCACCATGTGCGTCAGAGGGTCCTTGATCAGTTCCAGAACTTGTCTGTCAAGCTCCGTTTCGCTGCCGCGCATGTCGAGGTTGATTTTCTTGCCGAGTTCGACGGAGATGTCGCGGATGATGCGCGTCAGCTTGCTCCAGGCATTGCCGATGGGCTGCATGCGCGTCTGCATGACGCCTTCCTGCAAGTCGGATACGACATGGCTCAGACGCTGCAGCGGCGGCGTGAAGGGGCTGTCGTGCTGCGTGCGGAGGATTTGCAGGAGCTGGTTGCGGGTCAGGACGAGTTCGCTCACCATCGTCATGAGATTCTCGAGCACGTCGACGCTGACGCGCAGGCTTTTTTCTCCCGCCGCCGCAGATGCCGCCGTTGCCGGAGATTTCGCGGCTTCCCCAGACGGCGCGGGCGCGGCGGAAACGGGCTCTTTATGCGCCGCAGCCGGTTCAGGCGCGGGCGCGACAGCGGCTGCGGACGAATAGTCTTCCGCCCTGACCGGCTCGAACAGCTGGTCGGGCGTCGGCACGAATTCGCTTTCCTCTTTCTCTTTTTTGTCCTTTTTCTTCTTTTCCGCTTTCGGGGCGGGGGCGGCCTCCGGCGCTTCCCTGCCTTCGAACACGGCGTCGAGGCGGGCGATCAGGCCGCTGTCGTCGCCCTCGGGTTCTTTTTCCGTTTCGGCGATACCGGCGACGATGGCCTTGATGCAGTCGAAGGCTTCGAGGATGAGGGAGACCGAGTCCACGGTCACCTGCAGCGATCCGTCGCGGTAGCGGCCCATGATATTTTCGGAGTGGTGCGCGACTGCTTCGAGCCGTGGCAGGCCAAGGAAGCCGCACGTGCCCTTGATCGTGTGCACCAGCCGGAAGATGCGGCCGATGAGGTCCTTGTCGTTCGGATTTTGCTCGAGTTTCACGATATCGCTGTCGAGCGCGTTGAGGCTCTCCGTCGTTTCCGCCAAAAATTCCTGAATCAGATCGTCCACAGCCGTCACCCCCGCATCATAAATAAAACCGTCTCCATGCTGGTACTATAATGCACTGAAGTGATTAAGGTTTTATTAGTGTCCGGCGATAAACCCCGACGTTAGTTTCCCTAACGGGACGCTTCGGCATATCATTGTATTCAAAAGGAAATTTTTAGCTCCAGACGACCGAAGTCCGGCTGCGACTGATGGCCTACCTTGAATCCGAAATGCGCTGCGAAGCGACCTGTGATATAAGCATGCACCGCACGGGCGTCGAGGTCGTCGATGCCGACATTCCCTTCGAGCGCGGCTTCGGCACCGTCGCGGAAGGCGACGTTCTTTCCCGTGGCGGTGACTTTGATTCCGTTGCCGCCATCCAGCGGTGCGACGAAGATTTTCCCTTCGCCGCGGTTGCATTCCTCAGCGAACATCATCAGGTTGAGGACGCATTTGAAGAAACCGCGCGGCGGCATGGAGAACTTTCCCTCCAGCGCCGGATCGAATTCGCACTGCACGTGGCCGGAGGTCAGCCAGCCGGCAAACACCTCCCTGATGTCGCGGAGACCGAGCGTTTTGTCGGTGCCGGCCGCGCCGTAGGCGAGGCGGAAGCATTTGAGGCGGTGCGACGCCTGTTGCGCGCTCGAGGAGATGAGCGCGATCGCCTCGTCTCCGGCTTCCTCGCCCATTTCCTCCAGCAGTTCGACGCCGTTGCTGATCGCGCCGACGGGGCTGACGAGATCGTGACAGATGCGCGAGGAGATCAGTTCCAGAACGCGCGGGCTGAGTTCGACTGGCATATTTATCTCCCCGTTAAAACGGCGAAGCGATGCCGCTTGATTTCAATTGCTCCACCATCTGGCCCTTGAGGCGGTTGAGCCCGTCGGTGGTGAATCCCTCGGCGCGGACGGTGATCACGTCTTCGGTGTTGGAGGGACGGATAAGCCACCAGCCGTCCTTCGTCGTGACGCGCACGCCGTCGATGTCGTTTACTGTAACGCCATTTTCGTTAGCATTTTGTAAACGCTGCTTGATTTCCGGGGCGATCTGGAATTTCCGGTCGGCGGGAACGTGGAAACGCACTTCCGGCGTGTTATGGATTTTGGGAAGGTGCGATACCAGCGCCGACAGGGGCTTGCCCGCATGGCTGAGGATGTTGAGCAGGCGCACGGCGCAATAAACGCCGTCGTCGAAACCGTAATAATGGTCGGCGAAGCAGATATGCCCCGCGAGCTCGCCCGCGAGCGGGGATTTGAGTTCCTGCTGCTTGGCCTTGATCAGCGAGTGACCGGTGTTCCACATCACGGGCTTGCCGCCGAGGCGGGCGATCTCGTCGAACAGCACGCGGCTGGATTTCACGTCGGCGATGATCGGCGCGCCCGGAAATTCTTTCAAAACTTCCGCCGCGTAAATCGCCATGATGATGTCCGCCCAGAGGATATCCGCGTTTTCATCGACCGCGCCGACGCGGTCCGCATCGCCGTCGAAGCCGAGGCCGATATCGCAGTGGCTGTCTTTCACCGCTTTTTGCAAGTCGACGAGGTTTTTGGCGATGGTCGGGTCGGGGTGATGGTGCGGGAAGGTGGCGTCGATTTCATCGTAGAGCAGGATATGCTTGCCGGGCAGTTTTTTCGTCAGCCTGCGGATGATCTCGCCCGCCGCGCCGTTGCCGTTGTCCCAGGCTACGGTGAGGTCTTTCGGGCCGCTGTAATCTTCCAGCATGCGGTCGACGTAAGCATCGCGCACATCGGCTTCGACTGTTTTGCCGCGACCGTCTTCATAATCAGCTTTGGCGGCCAGCGCGCCAAGTTCCTGAATCGCTGCGCCATAGAAAGGTCCGGTTTTCAGCGCCATCTTGATGCCGTTGTAATTGACGGGGCTGTGCGAGCCGGTGACGGCGACGGCGGCGTCGATGCCGCGCGACTTCATGGCGAAATAGACCATCGGCGTGGGGCCGAGGCCGATGTTTTCGACGTCAAGCCCGCAAGCGTTGAGGCCGCGGATCACTTCACCTGCAAAGGAGGGCGAGCTTTGCCGTCCGTCATAGCCGACGACGACGGTTTTGAAA
>JAGXAX010000178.1 GCA_018971405.1 Alphaproteobacteria bacterium
TTTCGCCGCGGTCGAGAAAGAATGGGGCGGGCTGGATTTCGTCGTCCATGCCATCGCCTATTCAGACAAGAAAGAGCTCGACGGCATGTATCTCGATACCACGCGCGAGAATTTTTTGAAGACGATGGACATCTCCGTCTATTCCTTCACAGCCGTGGCGCAGCGCGCCGTTCCGCTGATGAAGAACGGCGGCAGCCTCATCACCATGACCTATCACGGCGCGGAGCGCGTCATGCCGCATTACAACGTCATGGGCGTGGCCAAGGCGGCGCTGGAGGCGAGCGTGCGCTATCTCGCCAGCGACATCGGCAAGAACAACATCCGCGTCAACGCCATCTCGGCGGGGCCGATCAAGACGCTCGCCGCATCCGGCATCGGCGATTTCCGCTACATCCTGAAATGGAACGAACTCAATTCCCCCCTGCGCCGCAACGTCACCACGGCGGAAGTCGGCGGGGCGGGGCTGTTTTTGCTCAGCGACCTCGGTTCCGGCGTGACGGGCGAAATCATGTATGTCGACAGCGGCTACAACACCGTCGGCATGGTCAACGTCGATTCCGCCAAGCAGACGGCGGAACTGCTGCAGGGCATTTCCGGCTGATGTCCTCCAACACCTTCGGCACGCTGTTCCGTTACACGACTTGGGGCGAAAGCCACGGACCGGCGATCGGCTGCGTTGTCGATGGCGTGCCGCCGTTGCTGGAACTTGACGAAGCGCATATTCAAAAATTTCTCGACCTGCGCAAGCCGGCGCAGCAGCGCAACGTCTCGCAGCGGCAGGAAGAAGACAAAGTCAAAATCCTCTCCGGCGTGTTCGAGGGCAAAACCACCGGCGCGCCCGTCAGCCTGATGATCGAGAACACGGACGCGCGGTCGAAGGATTATTCCGAGATCAAGGACAAATACCGCCCCGCTCATGCGGATTTCACCTACGACGCCAAATACGGCATACGCGATTACCGCGGCGGCGGGAGGGCTTCGGCGCGGGAGACGGCAAGCCGCGTCGCGGCGGGGGCGGTGGCGCGGCTGGTCATTCCCGCCGTGACGATCGCGGGCCGCGTCGTGCAGATCGGCCCTGAAAAAGACCCCGCCAAGTGGGAAAGCTTTCTCGATGAAACGCGCAAAAAAGGCTCCAGCGCGGGCGCGATCGTCGAGGTGGTGGCGAAAGGCGTGCCGGCCGGTCTGGGCGCGCCGGTGGCGGACAAGCTCGACGCCGACATCGCCAAAGCCATGATGGGCATCAATGCCGTCAAGGGCGTCGAGATCGGGGCCGGTTTCGGCGCGGCGCTGCTGGCGGGGGAGGAAAACGCGGACCAGATCCGTATCAAAGACGGAAAACCCTGTTTTTCAAGCAATAACGCGGGCGGCATCCTCGGCGGCATCTCCACGGGGCAGGATATTGTCGTGCGTCTCGCTTTCAAGCCGACAAGCTCCATCTTGCAGCCGGTGCCGACAATTGATAAGTATGGGCATGAAACTGAAATAGTCACCAAAGGGCGGCACGACCCCTGCGTCGGCCTGCGCGGCGCGTCTGTCGCGGAGGCGATGCTGGCGATCGTGCTCGCGGATCATTTTTTAAGGCATAGAGGCCAGTGCGGAGATAAAACATGAACAGCGCCGTCAAATGGAAACCGCTCGCGGCGGAAAAGGATCAATCCCTGATGCACAAGCTCCTCGCCGGGCAGGGCTGCGCGGACTTTCAGGGCCTGTGGCGCTGGTCGGTGGAGCATAAGGAAGAGTTCTGGTCGTGGGTGTGGGACAACTGCGGCGTCATCGGCGAGAAGGGCGAAACCGTCTTCAGGGCGGGCGCGAAAATGCAGGATTGCAAATTCTTCCCCGACGCTAAAATCAACTTCGCCGAAAATCTCCTCCGCCGCCGCGACAACGCCGCGGCGCTCGTTTTTAAAGGCGAAGACAAGGTCGAGCGCAGCCTCACGTTTAAAGAATTATATGATCAGGTCAGTCAGGTGCGGCAAGCCCTGCAGACGCTGGGCGTGACCAAGGGCGACCGCGTCGCCGGATGCCTGCCCAACATGCCGGAGACGGTCATCGCCATGCTGGCGGCATCGAGCCTCGGCGCGATCTGGTCTTCCGCCTCGCCGGATTTCGGCACGCGCGGCATCCTCGACCGCTTCGGGCAGATCGGGCCGAAAGTGCTGTTCGCCGTCGACGGCTACTATTACAACGGCAAGGAAATCGACTGCCGCGACAAGATCCGCGAAGTCGCATCGCAAATGCCGTCGGTGAAGAAGCTGGTGATGGTGCAGTATACGAAGGCCGACGTTTCCGCGCTGAAGGCGGACACGTTCGACGCCTTCAGGAACGCGCACAAGCCGCAGGACATAAAATTCGAGCGGTTCGATTTCAACGCGCCGCTTTACATCATGTTCTCCTCCGGCACGACCGGCATCCCCAAGTGCATCGTCCACGGCGCGGGCGGCACGCTGATCCAGCATCTGAAGGAGCACAGGCTTCATGGCGACGTCCGCCGCGGTGATCAGGTTTTCTATTTCACCACTTGCGGCTGGATGATGTGGAACTGGCTGGTCTCGGCGCTGGCGGCGGAAGCGTCGCTGCTGCTCTACGACGGCTCGCCGTTTTATCCCGACGGTTACGCGCTGTTCGATTTCGCGCAGGAATACAAATGCACGCTGTTCGGCACGAGCGCGAAATACATCGACGCGCTGCGCACGCACAACATCGTCACGAAGGGAAAATACGACTTAGGCGCCGTGCGCCTGATGACCTCCACCGGCTCGCCGCTCTCGCCGGAAGGGTTTGACTATGTGTACGAACAGATCATGCCGCATGTGCATCTCGCCTCGATCTCCGGCGGAACGGACATCGTCTCCTGCTTCGTGCTCGGCAACCCGATCTCGCCCGTGCATCGCGGCGAGATCCAGGGCCCAGGCCTCGGCCTCGATATCGACGTGTTCGACGGCGACGGAAAACCTTTGAAGGAAGGCAAGGGCGAACTGGTATGCAAAACGCCGTTCCCCTGCATGCCGGTCGGCTTCTGGAACGATGCGGACGGCGCGCGCTACAGCGCGGCCTATTTCGAGAAGTTCCCCAACGTCTGGTGCCACGGCGACTGGTGCGAATGGACGGAAAACCGCGGGCTCATCATCCACGGCCGTTCGGACGCGACGCTCAACCCCGGCGGCGTGCGCATCGGCACGGCGGAGATCTACCGCCTCGTCGAGCAATTGCCGGAGGTGAAGGAGAGCATCGCCGTCGGGCAGGACTGGGACAACGACGTGCGCGTCATCCTGTTCGTGGTTTTGCAGGAAGGCGCGAAGCTGGACAAGGAACTGGCCGACAAGATCAGGAAAACCATCCGCGCCGGCGCGACGCCGCGCCACGTGCCGGCGAAAGTCATCGCCGTCGCCGACATCCCGCGCACCAAGAGCGGCAAGATCACCGAGCTTGCCGTGCGCGAGGTCATCCACGGCCGCCCGGTCAAGAACGTCGAGGCGCTCGCCAACCCCGCCGCGCTGAAGTGCTATGAGGGGCTGGAGGAATTGAAAGCCTGATGCGCGGCTATTTCGGCATAGGGGTTGAAGGCATTTCCAAGCCGATGAACGTCGGCAATTTGCTGCGTTCGGCGCATTCCTTCGGCGCGAGCTTCTTTTTCACCGTCAACCCGACCGTGGACGTGCACGGCATGCGCTCTTCCGACACGTCGGATGCCTTCGGCCACCTGCCGTTTTACAGCTTCGATAAAGTGTCCGATCTCGTCCTGCCGATGAAGACGTCGCTGGTCGCCGTGGAGTTCCTGCCCGATGCCGTGGAACTGCCGAGCTTCCGCCATCCGCAGCAGGCCGTCTATGTGCTGGGGCCGGAGAAGGGCAACGTATCGGACGAAATGCTCGCGCGCTGCGATTACACGCTCAAGATCCCGATGAAGTTCTGCGTCAACGTCGGCGTGGCGGGGGCGCTGGTGATGTACGACAGGCTGCTGAGCTTCGGCCGCTTCGCGGAACGTCCGGTGCATGACGGCGGGCCGGAG
>JAGXAX010000179.1 GCA_018971405.1 Alphaproteobacteria bacterium
GTTGTAGGTGTCGCGGCTCAGGTTGGTTTCTTCGTTGGTGTAATTGGCATTGCAGTTGGCCATCTGCATTTGCGCCTGCGCCTGCTGCAGGTCTTGCGCGCTGGCGACCGTCGGCAGGCCGGCGGAAACGGTGGCGAGGACGGCCAGTCCCAGAACGGCCTTTTTCCAGGCACCGCACAGATATCCTTTTTTGGTTTGGTTGTTTTTCATGGTCTTTTTCTCCCCTGAATGATTTCGCATTGTTTTATCACTGTCTGGAAATTAACAAGTTATTAATGTTATGTCAATAGTTTTTTTCTATAATAAAAAAGGCATATATAATAAGTTACTGATATAAATATATATTTCAGGAATTCCTTTTGAAGGTGATTTATTTGCGCTTCTTCTTTTGGATGACTTTCCTGCTGCGCGCGTTTTGGGCGATGTAGGCATCGATGATGGAATCGATCATCGGGCCGAAACGCTTTTCCAGCTCTTCGCAACGCGTTTCGTTGTGCAGTTCGGTGCCCTTGCGTTCGCTGCGGATGAGCCCGGTTTCGCGCAGGATGGCGAAATGCTGCGACAGGGTTGATTTGGGGAGCTTTACGCCGGCGATGTCGCGGTAGGCGGAGCATATCTGTGCGCACTCGGCCACGGCCAGCTCCGCATAGATGCGTATGCGCACGGGATTCGAGAAGGCATAGAGGATGCCTTCGACCGTGACGTCTTCCATCTTCGGGTGCGATAAAGGTTTCATATTGTCAATATAGTGCATTTTCGGGGGCGGTTCAATCGTCCGCAATAACGGGCGGGAGGGGCTTGACACATGTTCAAAAGTTCTGTTATTACGAACTATATACACGTGCTGCAAGGAGTCTCTCATGGAATATGTCAATCTCGGAAAAACCGGTCTGAAAGTCTCGCGGATCTGCCTCGGCTGCATGAGTTACGGCGACCCCAAAAAATGGTTGCACAACTGGGTGCTGACCGAGGAGGAGGGCCGTCCGTTCATCAAGGCGGCGCTGGAGAAGGGCATCAATTTCTTCGACACGGCCAACGTCTATTCCCTCGGCGCGAGCGAGGAGATTCTCGGTCGCGCGATCAGGGACTTCGCCAGACGCGAAGATCTGGTGATCGCCACCAAGGTCAACGGCCAGATGCGCGATGTGCCGAACGGCGGCGGCCTCTCGCGCAAGGCGATCATGACCGAGATCGACAACAGCCTGCGCCGCCTGCAGATGGATTACGTCGATCTTTATCAAATCCACCGCTGGGATTACGCCGTACCGGTCGAGGAAACGATGGAAGCGCTGCACGATATCGTCAAGGCGGGCAAGGCAAGGTATATCGGCGCAAGCTCGATGTTCGCGTGGCAGTTCGCCAAGGCGCAATATCTCGCCGACCTCAACGGCTGGACGCGCTTCGTCTCCATGCAGCCGCACTATAATCTGATCTACCGCGAGGAAGAGCGCGAGATGCTGAAATTGTGCGAAGATCAGGGCGTCGGCGTCATCCCGTGGAGCCCGCTGGCGCGCGGGCTGCTGGCGCGTCCCGTCGGCGCGGAAGACACCAAGCGCCGCAAGGGCGACAAGTTCGGCCATGCCGTGTACGACAAGACGGCTGAGGCCGACAATCAAATCATTTCCCGCGTCGGGGAACTGGCGAAGAAGCATGGCGTGCCGCAGGCGCAAATCGCGCTCGCATGGATGCTGACGAAGCCGGCCGTGACAGCGCCGATCATCGGCGCGACGAAGATGAAGCACCTCGACGATGCCGTGGCCGCGCTGGACGTGAAACTCGCCGCAGACGAGATAACTTATCTGGAAGAACTTTATATCCCGCACAATGTTGCGGGCTTCGCTTAAAAAAGGAGAGTTGAAATGGCAAAAGAGACCGGCGCGGCGCAGTCCGGCACGTTCAAGATCGGCGGCGACATCGAAATCAACCGTCTCGGCTTCGGCGCGATGCGCGTCACCGGCGCGGGCGTGTGGGGCGAGCCGGAAGACAGGGCGGAGGCGCTCCGCACGCTGAAACGCCTGCCGGAACTGGGCGTGAATTTCATCGATACGTCCGACGCCTACGGCCCCGAAACCAGCGAAAACCTGCTGGCCGAGGCGCTGCATCCGTTCAAAGACATGCTGATCGCGACCAAGGGCGGTCTGGTGCGCGGCGGGCCCGGCGTGTGGACGCCGCTCGGCCGCCCTGAATATCTGCGCCAGGCGGTGCTGATGAGCCTGCGCCGCCTGAAGATCGGGCAGATCGGCCTCTGGCAGCTCCACCGCATCGACCCGAAAACCCCGCGCGACGAGCAGTTCGCCGTCATCCGCGACATGCAAAAGGAAGGCTTGATCCGTCATGTCGGTTTGAGCGAAGTGGGCATCGAAGAAATCAGGGCCGCGCAAAAGTTCTTCCCCGTCGCCACGGTGCAAAACCAGTATAACCTCGTTCACCGCGTGCACGAGGACGTGCTTGATTATTGCGGGAAGAACAATATCGGTTTCATGCCGTGGTTCCCGCTCGCCGCGGGCA
The DNA here is from genome assembly GCA_018971405.1 of Alphaproteobacteria bacterium. Lineage (GTDB taxonomy): Bacteria > Pseudomonadota > Alphaproteobacteria > Micavibrionales > UBA2020 > PALSA-926. Next base: position 2,509 of record JAGXAX010000179.1, read on the forward strand.
ACCTTGCGAAACCCGGCACGGTGCTCGATTCTGTCGCGAAAAAGCTCGGCGCGACGCCGTCGCAGGTCGCGCTGGCGTGGGTTTTGAAGCGCAGCCCCGTCATGCTGCCGATCCCCGGCACGGGCAAGGTGAAGCATCTGGAGGAAAATACCGCCGCCGCCGCGATCGTGCTCTCCGACGCGGATTTCAACGCTCTCGGCGCCGCGGGGCTGAAAGAATCCCGCGCCGCCTGAATTTCAACGCAGAAAAGGAAAAAAAACATGACAAACGTCGCCATCGTCTATTTCAGCGGCTACGGCCACACGGCGAAGCAGGCCGAAGCCGTGCGCGCGGGCGCGGCGAAGAAGGCGGCCGCCACGCTCTACGCCATCGACAAGGAGGGCAACCTGCCGGAAAGCGCGATGGAGGCGATTTCAAAAGCGGACGCCGTCATCTACGGCAGCCCGACCTACATGGGCGGGCCCGCGTGGCAGTTCAAGAAATTCGCCGACGCGTCGTCGAAGCTGTGGTTCAATCAGGCGCTGAAAAACAAGGTCGCGGCGGGTTTCACCAATTCCGCCTCCACCAACGGCGACAAGTTCGCGACCATCGCCTATTCCTGGACGCTCGCGCAGCAGCACGGGCAGGTCTGGGTCGGCACCGGCCTGCTGCCCGCGAACAGGAAGGACAGCAATCCGGACGACGTCAACTGGAGCGCGGGCTTCGGCGGCGCGCTGGCGATTTCCCCGTCCGACGCCTCGCCCGAGGAAGCGCCGCGCAAGGGCGACCTTGAAACGGCGCGGCTATTGGGAGAACGCGTGGCGGAGATTGCGGCAAAACTTGTTTGAATAAGGAGAACAAATCATGGAATACCGTCAACTGGGCCGTTCCGGCTTGCAGGTGCCTGTCTTGAGCCTCGGCACCGGCACGTTCGGCGGCGTCGGCGATATGTTCAAGAAGTGGGGAACGACCGACGTCAGGGAAGCGACGCAACTGATCGACATCAGTCTCGATGCGGGGATGAACCTGTTCGACACGGCGAATATTTATTCGGCCGGCGCGTCGGAGGAAATCCTCGGCGCGGCGCTGAAAGGCAGGCGCGACCGCGCGCTGATTTCGACCAAGGCGACTTTCCCGATGGGCGAGGGCGCGAACGACATGGGCTCGTCGCGCTTTCACCTGACGCGCGCGCTCGAAGACAGTTTAAAACGCCTCGGCACGGATTACGTCGATATTTACTTCATGCACGGCTTCGACGCGTTGACGCCGGTGGAAGAGACGCTTGCGACGCTGAATGGGTTTGTTGAAAGCGGCAAGGTGCGCTATATCGGTGCATCGAACTTCTCCGGCTGGCACCTGATGAAATCGCTGGCGGCGTCGGAGCGGCGCGGCCTCGCGCGTTACGTCGTCTATCAGGGCTATTATTCGCTCGTCGGGCGCGATTACGAATGGGACTTGATGCCGCTTATGCTCGACCAGGGCGTCGGCACGATGGTCTGGAGCCCGCTCGGCT
>JAGXAX010000180.1 GCA_018971405.1 Alphaproteobacteria bacterium
CGAAGCCGCCGGCCGAGCCTTCTTCGATCGTCATCAGCACTTCGTGGTTTTGGGCGAGATCGTTCACCAGCTCCTTGTCGAGCGGCTTGGCGAAACGCGCATCGGCGACCGTCGCGCTCAAACCCAGCGCGGCGAGCTGGTCCGCCGCCCTGAGGCATTCCTGCAATCTTGCGCCATAGCTGAGCAGCGCGATTTTTTTGCCTTCGCGCACGATCCGTCCCCTGCCGATCGGCAGCGCCGTGCCGCGCGCTTTCAGTTCCAGCCCGATGCCGTTGCCGCGCGGATAGCGCAAGGCCACCGGCCCGTCATTATAGGCGATCATCGTCGCCGTCATGTCCTGCAATTCCCGCTCGTCCGCCGCCGCCATCAAAACGAAATTGGGCAGGCAGCCGAGATAGGCGATATCGAACGATCCCGCATGGGTCGCGCCGTCGGCGCCGACCAATCCGGCGCGGTCGATGGCGAATTTCACCGGCAAATTCTGCAGCGCCACGTCATGCACCACCTGATCGTAGGCACGCTGCAAAAAGGTCGAGTAAATCGCGCAGACCGGCTTGAAGCCTTCCGTCGCCAGACCGGCGGCGAAGGTCACCGCGTGCTGCTCGGCGATGCCGACGTCGAACATGCGGCAGGGAAACTCTTTTTCAAACGGATCCAGCCCCGTTCCTGCGGGCATGGCGGCGGTAATGGCGACGATCTTGCCGTCTTCGCGCGCCTCCGCGATCAGGCTCTCGGCGAAAACTTTTGTATAGCTCGGCGGTGCGTCTTTGGGCTTCTTTTGCGCGCCGGTGACGACGTCGAATTTCGCCACGCCGTGCATCTTGTCGGCGGCGGCCTCGGCGGGCGCGTAGCCCTTGCCCTTCTTCGTCACCACATGGACGAGGATCGGCCCGGGATGGATGCTGTCGCGCACGTTCTCCAGCACCGGCAGGAGATGCTCGAAATTATGGCCGTCGATGGGGCCGACGTAATAAAAACCCATCTCGCCGAACAGCGTGCCGCCCGTCCAGAAGCCGCGGGTATATTCCTCGGCCTTGCGCGCGGCCTCCTTGAGCGGCGGCGGCAGCTTCGCCACGGCTTTTTTGCCGATCTCGCGCATGCTCAGATAGGCCTTGCCGGAAATCAGCCGCGACAAATAAGCGCTCATCGCGCCGGTCGGCGGGGCGATCGACATGTCGTTGTCGTTCAAAATGACGATCAGCCGGTTCTTGAGATGCCCCGCGTTGTTCATCGCCTCGTAGGCCATGCCCGCGCTCATCGCCCCGTCGCCGATCACGGCGATCACTTTGTTGCTTCCGCCCGCAAGATCTCTCGCCACCGCCATGCCCAGCCCCGCCGAAATGGAAGTCGAGCTGTGCGCCGCGCCGAAGGGGTCGTAGGCGCTCTCCGACCGCTTGGTGAAGCCCGACAGCCCGCCGCCCTGACGCAGCGTGCGGATGCGGTCCTTGCGGCCGGTGAGAATCTTGTGCGGATAGGCCTGATGCCCGACGTCCCAGATCAACTTGTCGTCCGGCGTGTTGAAAACGTAATGGAGGGCGCAGGTGAGCTCGACCACGCCCAGCCCCGCGCCGAGATGCCCGCCGGTGACCGCCACGGCGGCGATCATCTCCTGCCGCACTTCTTCGGCCAGTGCAGGCAGGTCTTGCCGGTCGAGGCGGCGCAGGTCCGCGGGCAGGTTTATGCGGTCGAGCAACATCTCAAAGCCGCCGTTTCAGCACGTAATAAGCGAGGTCTTTCAAGAGGTCGGTGCGGCCCGCGTCGAACACGCGCAAATGGCCCACGGCCTGCTCGACCAGCATCTCGGCGCGGGCGCGCGCCTGTTCGCGCCCCATGGCGGTGACGAAGGTCGCCTTCTTGCCGTCCTGATTGGCGGGCTTGCCCATCTCTTCGGCGTTGCCTTCGGCGTCCAGCAGGTCGTCGGTGACCTGAAAGGCAAGGCCGAGATCGTGCGCATAGTTGCGCAAGGCCTGCCGGTGCGCGGGGTTGGCTTTGCCGAGGATCGCCCCCGCCTCGCAGCAGAAGGCGATCAGCTTGCCGGTTTTCAGCCGCTGCAGGCGGCTGATGGTGCCGACGTCGAACTCCTGTTTTTCGCCGATCATGTCGAGCATCTGCCCGCCGACCATGCCGTGCGGCCCGATGGCCGAGGCGAGCAGCCCCACCAGTTCGATGCGGACGCGCGGGTCTTCGTGCGTCTCGGGGTTGGCGAGGACGTCAAAAGCCAGCGCCTGCAGCCCGTCGCCCGCCAAAATCGCCGTCGCCTCGTCATAGGCCTTGTGCAGCGAGGGCTTGCCGCGGCGGGTGTCGGCGTTGTCCATCGCCGGCAGGTCGTCATGGACGAGGGAATAGCTGTGGATAAACTCGACCGCCGCCGCCACGCGCCTTGCCCGCGCCGCATCGACGCCGAAAATCCGCGCCCCCTCCATCACCATGAACGGGCGCAGCCTCTTGCCGCCCGAGAGCACCGCGTAGCGCATGCCGTCGAACAACGGCGCCTCGGCCAGCTCCGTTCCGGGCAACAGGCTCGACATCGTCTTGTTGACGGTCTCGCGGCAGGCCTCCATGGCCTGTTGCAGTTTGGGCGACGCTTCGCGGGGTGAGGGAGCCATATATAAAAACTCTTTCGGTGTGAACGGGTTGAAACGGGTCAAATATGCGTGATTCTTTATAACCCAAACGGCTCAAAAAAGTCATCTTTTTCGGGAATTTAAATTATGAAAAAATGATTGACTTTATATTATATGTAAATAATAATATTTCCGCATCTCATAAACGATTCGCCGGAGGAAAGCGCCAGGCCATGTTCAGACGTAAAAGCAAAAAGCAGAAACTGATCGAAGCCGCCCGCAACAACGACATCGCCGGCATTGCACAGCATTTCATGCCCCGCGACGCCGCCTATGAAGCCTGCCTTGCCGCCATCGACGCGCGCGCGGCGGTGGCGCTGCAGGCGGTGCTGGAAAAGAACAGCGGGTTCGATTTCGCGTTCAGCAGCGGGGGCGACAGCGTCTGCGCCCGCAACCTGATCGCGAAAGCGAACGCTTCCGCCGATGCGAACGCCCTGCTCGCCGTTCTGCTTGCGGCCAACAACAACTACGCCTGCGGCCGGCAGCCCCTGACAAGCTTCCTCACGCCGGCCACGTCTTTTGAAACGTTGCAAAACATTCTTGAAACGATGCCGCGCGCGTTCGGCGACGTCCTGACCGCCGCCGGCCTCGCCGATACCGCGAAGCTGAAATTCATCCTCTCCTTCACGCCCAAGGACGGCAGCGCGCAGAAGACGCTGGACGCGGCGCTGATCGACGTCGCCGGAGAAGGCGCGGCGGACAAGGCCGGACTGCTGCTCAAACACGGCGCGAACGCGAACTATGCCGCCGCGCTGGCGCTGACGCGCGCCGCGCAGAACGGGCATTTCGAGACGGTGGCGCTGCTGCTGCCGCATGTCGATCTCGCGCTTTACGGGATGGACATCGCCGTGAAGGCCGAACACGCCGATCCCGACATGGCGCAGCTGATCGGCGAGGCGGCGAAAATCGCGCTGGAACAGCAGAACGCGGAAAAGCCCGCCGAACCACCGGCCGCCCTGCCGCCCGGCGCTCTGCCCCCCGCCGATATTTTGATCGAGACACTTGCGTTGCCCGACGGCGGCACGCTGACGACGCTGTTCAATTTCTCCACAAAGCAGCAGCACAGCATCGTGAAGACGGCGGAGGGCGCGGTGGCGCTCGCGGTCGTCGGCTTCAAGGACCTCGATGCCGATGTGCTTGCCGCCGCGCGCGGAAAATGCGCCGCCCGGAATGCGCCGCACGCGGAGAAAAAACCGCGGCGGTCGTACGAAAATCTCAAAAAGGCCGGGCTTTAATCCGTAACGGAGAACTTCTCGGTTTTGACCGCGCCGTCATTGCCGATGGTGATCTTTTCGATGCGCGACTGCGCTTCTTTCAGCTTGTCCTCGCAGATTTTCTTCAAGGCCATGCCGCGCTCGTAGGAGG
>JAGXAX010000181.1 GCA_018971405.1 Alphaproteobacteria bacterium
AGGCGAGGTGTTCAGCGTCGTCATCCCGCCCGCGGTCGAGCCCAAGCCGCAGGCGCAGGACATCAGTCTCGACATCGTTTATGAAGACGACGACCTGCTGGTGATCAACAAGGCGGCGGACATGGTGGTGCATCCGGCGGCGGGCAACCACGACGGCACGCTGGTCAATGCGCTGCTGGCCTATTGCGGCGACACGCTCTCGGGCATCGGCGGCGTGAAGCGTCCCGGCATCGTCCACAGGCTCGACAAGGAAACATCCGGCCTGATGGTCGTCGCCAAGAACGATGCGGCGCATCAGGGGCTGTCGAAGCAGCTCGCGGCGCGCACCCTCAAGCGCACCTATCAGGCGATCGTCTGGGGCGACGTGTCGCCGCCCGCGGGCCGCATCGAGACGCAGATCGGCCGCAGCAAGACCAACCGCAAGAAAATGGCCGTGCTGGCCTCGGGTGGCAAAACGGCGGTGACGGATTATAAAAAACTGGAGAGCTTCGGCCTCACGGCCTCGCTGGTCGAGTGCCGCCTGCAAACGGGGCGCACGCACCAGATCCGCGTCCATATGGCGCATATAAAGCACTGGCTGGTCGGCGATCCGGTCTATGGGCGGTCTTCGGCGCAAAAGTTCCTGCGGCTCAACAAGGCCGATCCGGCGCTGTCGGCGGCGCTGCTGGATTTTCCGCGGCAGGCGCTGCATGCCGCCGCCCTTGAATTTGTCCACCCGATCAGCGAAACTAGGGTGCATCTGGAATGCGCGCTGCCGGAAGACATGCAAGGGCTGCTGCGCGTTCTTGAAAAGTGCAAACAGAAACGGTCGGGGTCTAGATGACGGACAACAAGCTATGGCGGGAATTGCTGCAGGGGCAGGAAGTCAACCTGCATGATGTCGACCCGGGGCTGCACCGCGTGCGCATTTGCATCGGCTGGGAAGCGCCGGAGGAAAACGCGGGCTTTCCCGTCGACCTTGACGGCAGCTGCTTCCTGCTCGGGCGCGACAACCGCGTGCGGCGCGACACGGATTTCGTCTTTTACAACAATCTCGAAACCGACGGCGGCATCGTCAAGCACTACGGCGACACGCTCGAAGGCGGCGAGGGTGACCGCGAGATGATCGACATCGACCTCGAAGGCCTGCACTTCGACGTCGAGAAAATCGCTTTCACCGTGACGATCCATAACGCCGATGAACGGCAGCAGAATTTCGGGCTGGTCAAAAACGCCTATATCCGCGTTCTCAACATCGAGACGAAGGCGGAACTGGCGCGGTTCGGCCTCACCGACGGGGCGGCGAGCGACAACGCCTACGTTTTCGGCGAGATCCTCCGCATCGGCATGGGCTGGAAGTTCAAGGCCGTCGGGCAGGGGAGCAACGGCGGACTTTACAAGATCGCGCGCGACTTCAACGTCAACGTCGCGCCGATGTGAGGAACGCATGACGGAAGACGACCAGAAACGCGCGGCGAAAATCCTCAGGCCCTACCGCAAGCAGATCAACGACATCGACGACCGGATTTTGAAGTTGCTGACGCGGCGTTTCGGCGTCGTGCGCAAGGTCGCCGGCATCAAGACGAAGCACGGCCTGCCGTCCTTTTTGCACGACCGCGTCGAGGCCGTGCGCAACCGGTGCGTTGCGATGGCCGAAAAGCAAGGGCTGGACCCGCAGTTCGTCTACGCGCTTTATTCCGCCATCATCTACCGGTCCTGCGCGCTGGAAGATGAGATCAAGTCGGAACTCCTGAAGAAAAAGAAGAAGTGAGCGCGCCGCCGGAAAGCGCGCAGGCGGAAGGCGGCCACGGCCTTGCCGCGCGGCGGGCGGCGTTTTCGATTTTGAACGATATTTTCTTTCGCCGCCGCAGCCTCGACGAGGCGCTGGCGGGGCAGGATTCCGGCGGTTTGCCCGCGCGTGACCGCGCCTTTGCCCGCCTGCTGGTCGTGACCGTCCTCCGCCGCGCGCGGCAGATGGACGCGGTACTGGCGCATTTCCTGCACGAGCCGTTCGACGCGCTGAAGCCCGCGAGCCTGATCAACGTTTTTCGTCTCGGCATGGCGCAACTGGTTTTTCTCGGCACGCCGGAGCATGCGGCGGTCAACACGACGGTTGAGCTTGCGGCGGCGGAAGGCATCGCGCACCAGAAAGCGCTGGTCAACGCCGTGATGCGCCGCCTCGCGCGCGAGGGCTTCCCTGAAATGCCCGGCCGCGACGCCGGCAAGTTCAACACGCCGGAGTGGCTGTGGAACGCGTGGATGAAGGATTACGGCGTGGAGGCCGCGCTCGGCATCGCGGCGGCGAATTTGGGCGAGGCGCCGCTGGATATTTCGGTGAAAAATGATCCGCAAGGCTGGGCGGAAAAACTCGGCGCGACCGTGCTGCCGACCGGCAGCTTGAGAAAACAAGCCGGCGGCTTCATTCCCGACATGGCGGGCTATGCCGAGGGCGCGTGGTGGATCCAGAACGCGGCGGCGGCCTTGCCCGCGGCGCTGCTGGGCGATATGCGCGGCAAGGCCGTCGTCGATCTTTGCGCCGCGCCGGGCGGCAAGACGGCGCAGCTTGCAAACGCGGGCGCGAAAGTGACCGCCGTCGACCGTTCCGCGCAGCGCATCGCCCGGCTGAAAGAAAACATGCAGCGCTTGCGTTTCGAGGATGTCGAAACCGTGATCGCCGATGGCGCGACGTGGAAGCCTGCGGCGCTTGTCGATGCCGTGCTGCTCGACGCGCCGTGCACCGCGACGGGCACGATCCGCCACCAGCCGGATGTGCTTCATTTGAAGGAGCCGAAAGACCAGGAAAAGCTCGTCACGCTGCAACGCCGCCTGCTGAGCAACGCCGCGGAGATGCTGAAGCCGGGCGGCACGCTGGTTTATTGCACATGCTCGATACAGAAAGCCGAAGGCGAAGAGCAGGCGGGATGGGTGTTGTCGCAGGGGCTGCCCTTGCGGCGCGTGCCTGTGACTCATAACGGGATTCCAGAACTCGCCGAAATGGTGACGGAACAGGGCGAAATCCGCTGTCTGCCGAATCATTGGCAGGATTTTGGCGGGATAGACGGTTTCTTTGTTGCCCGATTCGCCCGAGTCTGATATAAAATTATTATGAGTCAAGGGGTTCGCATAGCGCCATCCATACTGTCGGCGGATTTTTCAAAGCTCGGGGAAGAGGTCCGCGCGGTGGACGCCGCTGGCGCTGATTATATCCACATCGACGTGATGGACGGCCATTTTGTGCCGAACCTCACCATCGGTCCCGTCGTCGTCTCCGCGATCCGCAAGGTTTCGAAAAAAATTTTCGACGTGCACCTGATGATTTCGCCCGTCGATCCTTTTGTGGAAGGTTTCGCCAAAGCGGGTGCCGACATCATCACGTTTCATCCGGAGGCGGGCGCGCATCCGCACCGCACCGTGCAGCTCATCAAGTCCTTCGGCAAGAAGGCAGGCATTTCTCTCAATCCCGCGACGCCCGTCGACGCGCTCGACCATCTCCTGCCGGAGATTGATCTCGTGCTGGTGATGACGGTCAATCCGGGATTTGGCGGACAAAAATTTATCCCTCTGCTCGACAAGATCAGGGCTGTGCGCGAACGTATAGGCAATTGCGGCCGCGCGATCGATCTGGAAGTCGACGGGGGCATAAACGCCGAAACGGCACCAGAGGTCATCCGGAATGGGGCGGATGTGCTTGTGGCGGGCACGGCGATCTTCAAAGAAAAAGACTATCGAGAGGCGATCCAACGTCTCCGATACTAACTTGGGGAGCCGCGGGAACGGCCCGCGGCTGATGATACAGGGGAGTGCTCTCCGGCGGGGGCCGGCGGGCAGAAAAGCTGGATGTTACTCACTGAAACAGGCCTTGTCTTTCGGGGCGTGAAACCGCTGCTGCGTCTTGGTTCCGTCACGAAAGACATGGCGATCGGGGATTTCTTTCCGCAATTGGCTCTGGCGCCGCGCGCGCCGGACCAATTGCGGACCGTCCCCCCCGACGCCTGGCCGGGCGACGCG
>JAGXAX010000182.1 GCA_018971405.1 Alphaproteobacteria bacterium
AAGGCCGGGCAGATTCAGAACCCGCTCGTAGAACGGCGACCGGGATATCCCTTCCGCCTGATCCCTGACCAGCGTCTCCTTCATCTCCGCCACCTGCTGCGTGAACGCGGCCATTTTCTTCAAATGATCCGCGACCTCCGCCATCTGCGCCTTGACCCTGCGATCGTCGTGCGCGCCCTGCCCCGCCATGCCGCCGATCTCAAGGGAGAAGGCGCTGCTGCCCATGAGTATCATCGCGGGCATCGCGAGATGCGGAAGCGCCACGATCACGGCGAGCACGCCGCCGGCGGCCAGAGCCCCGCCGGCCACTACCGCATGCCCCCTGTAGGCGCCCGCCGCCGCCGCGACCGCGGCCACATGGGTTGCGATATGATTTTCAATTTCCGCCAGCTTCAGCAGCCGCGCCGCCGGATCGGCGATCGCCTGCGCCGCGGCGATGTCCGCGATGGCGCGGTTTTCCGCCTGCGCGCGCTGTTCGAGACGCTGCTGTTTCCGCGCCGCATTGCGCTTCTTGTTAAACATGTTCCTGCTCCTGCTATTTTTTGGGGTTCAAAAGGGTTTTGAATTTTTCGTAGTCGCGCACCGCGGACGGCGCGGACGTCCCCTGCTCCGCCGCCTTCTTCGCCGCGGCAAGCTCTTCCTTCAAGGCCGCGACCTGCTTCGCCGCGACGCCCGCGAACTGCTCGGACAGGCCGGGGAGCCGCAAAACCTTCTCGTAGTGCGGTGAATTGATCATGTCTTCCGCGTGGTACGCGAGCAAGGCCGCTTTTCGCGCCTCCACCTCCATCGCAAGGCGCTCCATCTTCAGAAAATGTCCCCGCGCTTCCGCGGCGAGCTCCCGGCTCACGCGCCGGTTGCGCGCATCCTCGCCCTTGTCGGCGGCCGTGACGGCAGGAAACGCGGCCAGAACCAGGCCGATGCCCACGGGCAGCAGGACATGTCCGACCAGCAACCCGCCGAACATCATGCCGATGCCGGTCACGTTGCCGAGGTTCGATATCGTTGTGCCTCTATAGATGGTTTCCCGCCGCGCGCCGGAAAGGTACTGCGTCATGGCATGCTCAATGTCCGTCAGCTTCAGCAGCCGCGCCGCCGGATCCTTGATCTCGCAGGCGGCGGCGATGTCGTCTTCAAAACCGCCTTCCGTCCGCTTGCGCGCTTCCTGACGCTGCCGCTGCTGTTGCTGTTTCTTTTCCGCCTTGCGTTTATTGTTAAACATGGCCATGGCTCCGAGCTTAAAATAATTAGCAAATAACTGTCGGCCATGGTAAACGATACTACACATATGTCAAATGTTATTTTTCGGAATATTGACCGGCGCGCGGGCGTACCCGGTGGCGAAAGCCATTGATTTTCAATTAAAAAACAATGCCCTGATGCTATCTCCGCGGCGGGACGAGCTTCCAGCCGGAGAGTTTTTGCGGCAGGGCTTCGGCAATATCCTTCGTCGTTTCAACGATATAGACGCCGCCGCCGTCCGCCGTTTCCATGGGCACGGCGCCCTTGACGGTAAGGTCTTTATGCGTCCGGAGCAGCACCGCCGCCTCATGGAAGCTCGGCCCGAGCGCGCCGCGCGGGCGGATCAGCGTATATTCGGTCATGACAGCGGTCTCCCCGTTCCTTGCGAACAGATTCCAATAGTATCACGGGGCCGTTAAATAATTGCTAATATGTCAACTTATGCGGCGCGTCCGGCCTTCTTTGCCTGCACGCCCAGTTCGCCGGAAACGAAGTGCTTGCGGCAGAGCGAGGTGTACATGTCGTTGCCGCCGATGGCGACCTGCGCGCCGGCACGCACCACTTCACCGTCCGAAATGCGCGCGGTGTGCGTCGCCTTGCGCCCGCACCAGCAGATCGCCTTGATCTCTTCTATATTGTCGGCGAGGCGCAAGAGTGCCTCCGAGCCCGTAAAGAGCTTGCCGAGAAAATCCGTCTTGAGGCCATAGGCCAGCACCGGCACGTTGAGCTCGTCGACGACGCGCGCACACTGAAACACCTGCTCCTCGCTCAAAAACTGCGCCTCGTCGATCAGCAGCGCGGCGACCTGATTCTTTTTGCCCTGTTCGCGGATGAATTCGAAGATGTCCGTCTCGCGCCCGAAGGTGTGCGCGGGCAGGTCGATGCCGATGCGCGCGGTGATCTTGCCCTCGCCGTAGCGGTCGTCAAGCCGCGCCGTCAGGGCGACGGGATGCATGCCGCGCTCGATGTAGTTGTAATGCGCCTGCAGAAGCTGCGTCGATTTGCCGGAGTTCATGGCGGCGTATTTGAAGTAGAGCGAGGTCATGCGGGTTCTCCTTTTTCAGGGGGGGGACAATCCGGCGGGAGGAATGCCGGTCTGGTAGATCTTGAAATAGGACGATGCGCCTTCCTGCTCGCTGATGACCAGGCCCGTCCGCGGACAGGCGTCGGTATAGGCGGCCGTGCCGCCGCCGACCGGCCCCGCGCCGGCGACCGGCAGCGGCACGCGCCGCAGGATTTCCGGCGCGCCGGTTTTCGGATCGGCGCGCAATTTCCCGCTCGCAAGATCGTCGACCGCGAAGATCAGCGTGCCCGCGCCGCGCCGCGCCGCCGTGCCGAGCGCGGCGGCGAGATAGACCTGCCCGTCCTGTTGCAGCAGCGTCGCGCCGAAGATGCGCGTGTAGGGCGGCCGCCCCTTCGCGTCGAAAGCCGAAAGGCCCTTTTTATCCAGCAGCGTGCCTGCGTAAAGCCAGCTGTTGCCGTTGTCGCGCGAGACGATCAGGATGACGCGGTCGGGCTCCGTCTCCCCTTCCCTGAAGGCCGAGAGCGCCAGCGCCAGCACGCCGTCCTGATAAATCGCGCTCGGCCGCGCGTACATCACGACGTCCTGCAACTGCGGCGAGAGGCGGTCGAGGTCGAGCAGGACGAGCTGGTCGTAGGGCGCGGGCGGATAGTTTTTCTTCGCCGCGAAGAGCCACTCTTCCGTCGACCAGTCCTTGTCGGGGGCGGGCGCGGCGGAATAAGCGATCACGCCATAGTGCTGGACGATCGCCAGCCTGTGCTGCGGATCGTCCGCCCAGAAATATTTGAAGGCGAACAGCTTCCATTCTTTGCCCTTGTCGTCGGGATCGTAGACCAGCGACGGCGTCTCGACACGCCACGCGCCCTTGGCGATCACCGTCTGCCCGTCGGGCGCGAGAAGCTTGTCCGTCTTGCCGGTGAGGCCGGCGTGCGGCTGCTCCGACCACCACGCGCAGCCCCGCGACGTCACCTGCGCCGCGGCCAGCCGCACGTTCATCGTCGCGCCCGTACCGCCCTGCTCGTCCTGCGCCGTAAAGGCCATCCACGCCGTCAGCCCGTGCGGCCGCGCCGCCAGCGACGGGTCGAGCACGCCCTTCGGCCTGTCTGAGAAATAGAACGTCACCGGCTTCGTCACCGGCGCGAAGGCCTTGTCCTTCACCGTCCGCAGCACCGACGCGACGTGCACGGCCGTGAGCAGGATGAAGGCCGCGCCCACCCCTGTCAGAAGCTGATACTGCCACGGCAGGCGGAGGAGGATGGCGCTTAAATTCTGGCCGTGTATCTTCACAAAAAGAACCCTGCTTTCAAAAGCCGCCTCAGGCGTCGGCGGGCAGGTCCATGGCCAGAATGGCCATGTTGAAATCGTAAGACACCTCGCCTTCGTCCTCGTCCTTGTACACCACGCCGATGAACTCCCCGCCCAGAGTCACCTCGGCGGAATCCTTGGCTTCCTTGCGCGCCACCAGCGCGATTTTCGGGTTGGAGAACTTGTCCTGCAGATATTTCTGCAGACGGTCGGCTTCCGGCTTGCTAAAGGTGCTGCTCATCTTCAAATCTCCCTGAACTGGTCTTTTGCCCATTTAAGCATACCCGCCGCCCGCTGCAAACGCCGGAAACGGCAGAACCCCGCAAAACCCCGCCACACCGGCTTAACTAATTTTTCATAAATTTTATGTATTCTGAAAGGATGATGATGCTTCTGCCGAACGCAACAATG
>JAGXAX010000183.1 GCA_018971405.1 Alphaproteobacteria bacterium
GGAGAATTTTTCGTATGTTTCCGGCGCGAGGGTGATCGGCTCGGAATGGCGTAAAATCCGCGCCGCGGCGATCTTGAGCAGTTCATTGGCGAGCGCGAGCAGGTCTTTTTTGACGCGCGCTTTGCGCGCCTGCCAGGCCGCGCCGCCGAGCTTGTCGAGCACCGCGCCCGCTTCTTCCGAGCCGTAGCGCGAGAGCACATCAAGGTTTTCGACAGGAACGAAGAGTTTGTCGCCGCCCGCGTAGGCCAGCTTCAGACAATCATGCGGAACGTTGTCGACGACGACGGTTTCCAGCTTTTCAAACTGCCCGACGCCGTGGTCTTCGTGAACCACGTAATCGCCTTCGTGCAGTTGACTGATCTCGAATAAAAACGCATCGCTCTTTTTCTTCTTTTTTGTCGTGCGCGAAAGACGGTCGCCGAGCAAATCCTGTTCGGTCAGCACGGCAAGGTCGGAGGTTTCGAAGCCGTGTTCGAGGCCGAGGATGGCGAGGCCGTATTTCGGCGAGGTGTAAAGCCCTTGTTCCTCTAATAAATGGTTCAGCCGGTCGCGCGCGCCAATGCTGTATGCGGCGATCAATACTTTTTTGTCGAGCGATTTAACGTGCGCGGCGATGGCGGCATAAAGATCGCCGCCCGATTGCGCGCGGACGTCGCCGAAGTCGCGGCCTTTACGCCCGCCTGCGTCCTCTTGATCGGGCGGCGGGGCGAAGGGCGAGAAATCTATCGTTTCATAGCTTTCGATCTTCTTTTCCCACTCCGCCTGCGGCACATAGAGCAGCGCGACGGGAACGGGGCGGTATTGCGCGGGCTTGTCCTTTTGCTCGGCCTTGAGCATGGAGTGGCGCGCCTGATAAAGATCTTCGATTTGCGCGAGGCGCACATCGCGTGCCTGTTCTGCCTGATTGTCGAGCGTCACGGTCGCTTCCGGCACATAGTCGAACAGCGTTTCGAGGTGGTCGTAATAAAGCGGCAGCCAGTGCTCGAGACCCGCGTATTTGCGCCCTTCGCTGACGCTCTCGTAAAGCGCGTCTTCCTTGCGCACCGCGCCAAAGAGTTCGCGGTATTTGGTGCGGAAGTTTTCGATCGCCGCCGGCGTGAGCAGGACTTCCGAAACGGCATAAAGATCGAGGACGTCTTTGTCTTCGGTGGTGCGCTGGCTCAAGGCATCGAAGGCGCGGATATGCTCGATCTCGTCGCCGAAGAGGTCGATGCGCAATGGCTCTTCCGACCCTGCGGGGAAAATGTCGATCAGGCCGCCGCGCAGGGCGAATTCTCCCGCCTCGCGCACCGTCTCCGTGCGGTGATAGCCGTTGGCGGCAAGGAAGGTTTGCAGTTTATGCAGGTCGAGCCGCTCGCCCTTTTTGGCGCTGAAGGCGGAGTTTTTGAGCAGCCCGCGCGTCGGCACGCGCTGGATGATCGCCGCCACGGTGGTGAGGACGACCAGCGGCTTGCCGGCTTGCCGGTGCATCAGGCACGAGAGCGTCTTTAAGCGTTCGCCCACGACGTCCGATGTCGGCGAGATGCGGTCATAGGGCAGGCAATCCCATGCCGGAAAGCGCAACACTTCCACATCCGGCGCGAAGAAGCGCAAGGTCTCGTACATCTGCTCGAAACGGAGATCGTCGGCGGCGACGTGGATGACGGGATGGGGGGATTTTTTTGCCAGCCGCCCCAAAAAGACGGAATCGTACCCCTCCGGCACGCCGAAAAGGGTGTGCCGTTTGGGAGGGTGCCGTTGCGGCGCGGGGCTTGGCTCTGTCATGTCGCCCTCGTTGGTTCAGCGGATATGTAACATGGCATCGGGAAAACGACCAGCTTTTTCAGGCTGCTTCCTGAATTGATTTTCAGGCGGCTTCCTGCCGCGTGCCAAACAGCGCCGTGCCGACGCGCACGTGCGTCGCGCCGTATTTGATGGCGGTTTGAAAGTCCGCGCTCATGCCCATGCTGAGCTGTTTCAGGCCCAGTTCTGCCGCCAGTTTGGCGAGCAGGGCGAAATGCAGGTCGGGGATGTCTTCCGCGGGCGGAATGCACATCAACCCGGCGATCTTCAGCTTCAAATCCTTGCAGGTTTGATAGAGCGCGGGCAGGTCATGCGGCGCGACACCGCCTTTTTGCGGTTCTTCGCCGGTATTGACCTGAATGAAGCAGGGGAGGTCGCGCCCCTGCTTGTCCATTTCCTTGCGGAGGGCTTGCGCGAGTTCCGCCCTGTCCACCGTCTCGATCACGTCGAACAGGGCGACAGCGGCTCTGGCCTTGTTGGTTTGCAGATGGCCGATGAAATGCAGTTGGAGATCGGGATATTTTTCGCGCAAGGCGGGATATTTTTCCTCCGCCTCCTGCACGCGGTTTTCGCCGAAAACGCGCTGCCCCGCCTTGAGCAGGGTCTCTACCCTGTCGGCAGGCTGGAACTTGCTGACGGCGACCAGCATGACGGAATCCTCTTTTCTGCCTGCCGTCTTGCAGGCCGAGACGATATCCGCCCTGACGTCCGCCAAACTCATATCAAACTTTCCCCATGTCAGCTTCCCGTCACGGGGGCGAAGGCGGTCGGCGCGGGATCGATCACGACGGGGCCGCTCTGGCGGATTTCCAGCACGGCGAGGCCGCGTTCCGAAAGTCCGTCCGGCAGGAAGCGGAAGATGCCGTCGATACCGGCGAAGCCGCGCGGGTTGGTGATGGCGGCGGCGGTGTAGGCGTCGGCGTCGTCGGGCGCGGAGCGCGCCAGCACGGCGGCCAGCGCCGTCGCGTCATAGGCGAGCGAGGCGAGGCGCGCCGGCGCGACGCCGAAGTTCTGCTGGTAACGCGCATCGAAGCTGGCGCGGAGTTTCGGGTCGGGCGCGGCGAACCAGCCGCCCAGAAGTCCCGGGCTGTTCATGAGAGCGGGGTCGTCCCACAGGCCGGTGCCGATGAACTTGAGCCCACCCGGCGCGCCGTTCGTCAGCGGCATGAATTGCGAGATGCCATTGTCCTTGAGCGTGGTGACGAGCGAGCGCAGCCCCTGGCTGCCGATCGGCAGCATCAGGGCGTTGAAATCCAGCCCGTCGCCGCTTTTGCTTTCGTTGGCGAAATCCTGCACGTAGGAGGTCAGCTCGATCTGGTTCGCGGGGTAGCGGTAGACGCGCACGAGGCTTGCATTGCCCTTGCGCAGCGTGCTGATGACGATATCTGCGTATTCCGTGTCGGGCGCGAAGACGGCGATCTTGCCGTAGCCGCGTCCGGCGGCGTATTGCGCCACGCGCATCACCTGCGTGAAGGGCAGGAAGCCCATGACGTAGGTGTTGTCTCCGGCGAGCGTCCAGTCGGTGGTGAAGGAGATGACCGGCGTGCCGGTGGGGCCGACGACCGGCTTGATCGCCTTCAGGTCGCCGGAGAAAACGGGGCCGAGGATGAGCGCGCTGTGCGCGGCGATGGCCGCCCGTGCGGCGGCGACGGCGCCCGCGGGCGTGCCTTTGGTGTCGCGCGGCACAAGCTCGAAGTTGGCGCTGCCGATGTCGAACAGCGCCATCTGCGCGGCGTCGAGCATCGACTGGCCGAGCCGCGATGCGCGCCCCGTCAGCGGCAGGAGGATGGAAACGATGATTTTACGGTGCGGCACCGCGACCGGCGGCACCGGCTGCGCCGTGACCGCGGGCGCGGCCGGAGCCGCGGGAGCCTGCGCTTCCACGGCCTTGCTTTGTTCGGAGAGGGCCTGCCGCTGCCCCGGGGTTTGCCAGCTGATATTGGGCATGACGGCCGGATTGTTGCTCCGGATGCCCGTGTTGAAGCCCCCCCACGGCATATAATAGCCGGTGCCGCAGCCGCTCAGCAGCAGGACGGAGAAAAGGGTGATCACAAGACGGGTTTTTGCGTATACTCTCAACAAAGGACGGTCTCCATATGACGCGCAAGACGACGGTTTCAGACACGGATTCGGATTTGCCCGCGGGGCATTACATTATAGCCACGCCGATCGGCAATATAGAAGACATC
>JAGXAX010000184.1 GCA_018971405.1 Alphaproteobacteria bacterium
TGGTAGGCTTCGAGGATGTCGCGCGTCTCGGCGGCGGGCGGCGCGGCGCTGTGGTGCAGCAGGCGGTCGATTGCCGCCTGCATGCCGTCGGCGGCGGCGCGGAGGCGCCGGGCCTGCGCGGCTGCGTCGTCGGCGAGGATGTCGGCCTCGGCAAGGCGCGGCGCATAGAGCACCGCATGGCCGAGCGCAAGGCCGCGGCTCAAAGCGACGCCGGAAATCTTGCGCTCCTCAGTGCCAAATACGGCGGCGGGCGGCGCGGCGTCTTCCCGCGGCGCGGGGGAAACGTCCGTTTGTTCCTTCCGTTGCTCCGCGCCGCCTGCCGTCATCCGTCCTTGCCCCCGTGATCCAGCCCATAGGCCGTGTGCAGCGAGCGCACCGCCAACTCGGTGTATTCCTCGGAGATCAGCACGCTGACCTTGATCTCCGACGTGGTGATGACCTGAATGTTGATGCCTTTTTCCGCCAGCACGGTGAACATCCGCTGCGCCACGCCGACGTGGCTCTTCATGCCAATGCCGACGATGGATATCTTGGCGACGTCGGCGCTCGATTCGACGCGCATGCCTGTCAGTCCCCGCCCGACGTCCTTCAGCACCGCGAGCGTCTTGGGCAGGTCGGCGCGCGGCACGGTGAAGGTCAGGTCGGTATTCTTGTAGTCGGGCGAGACGTTCTGCACGATCATATCGACGTTGATCGCCGCCTCGGCCAGCGGGCCGAACACGCGCGCCGCCACGCCCGGCACGTCGGGGAGATTGCGCAAGGTGACTTTCGCCTCGTCGCGGCTGTGGGCCACGCCGCTGACAACTTCCTGTTCCACGATTTTGTCCTCTTCTATGACGATTGTTCCCGGCATGTCGCTGCCCACGGCGCCGGCGAAGCTCGACAGCACCTGAACAGGAACCTTTTCCTTCATGGCCAGTTCGACGGAGCGGGTCTGCAGCACTTTCGCACCGACGCTCGCCAACTCCAGCATTTCTTCGTAACTGATGCGGACGATCTTGCGCGCGCGGTTGACGATGCGCGGGTCGGCGGTATAGACGCCGTCCACGTCGGTGTAAATGTCGCAGCGGTCGGCCTTCAGCGCCGCCGCGACCGCCACCGCCGAGGTGTCCGACCCGCCGCGCCCCAGCGTGGCGATGCGTCCGTCGGGCGCGATGCCCTGAAAGCCCGCGATGACGGCGACGTCGCCGTTCATCACGCTCGCCTGCAGTTTTTTTCCGTCGATGCTGTCGATGCGCGCCTTGCCGTGGACGAGATCGGTATTGACCGGCACCTGCCAGCCCTGCCACGACCGCGCAGGCACGCCACGCTTTTGCAAGGCCAGCGCGAGAAGGCCTGAGGTCACCTGCTCGCCAGAAGCGACGACGGCGTCGTATTCGCGCGGATCGAAAATCTGGCTGATCTCCGTGCACCAGGAGACGAGCTGGTTGGTAACGCCCGCCATGGCGGACACCACGACGGCGACCTTGTGGCCGTTGCGGATTTCCGCCGTGACCTTGTCGGCAACGTTTTCGATGGCCTGCACGGTCGCAACGGACGTGCCGCCGAATTTCAGAACCAAAAGGCTCATGCGTTTGCCTCCGGAATCAGGATTTCTACGATATTACACGGATTTAACGTCGGCTTCTAAGATTCTTTTTGCCGCCGCGGCGGATTTTTCTATATTTTTGGCATGACGGAAATGATACCACAGGTCGATCGGCTACAGTTTCTGATTTTATGTAAAAATAATTCCACCGGCGGAGCATGCGTTCAGTTTTTTTGACGAAATGTGTTGAAGAGATGCGCGCGCCCCGCTCTTTCTGGCGCGACAGAATTCTCATCTGCCTTGCCGTCCTTCTGTCTTACGCCAGCGTCTGGCCGAATGAATTCGTCTTCGACGACAACGTCCTGATACAGGCGAACACCTTTCTGAAAACTCCGCAGGGGCTGTTCAAAATCTTCACGCACCTCAATGGCGCGGGTGCCGGATGGCACGCAGGTTTCTACCGCCCCGTGCCGATGGCCGCGCATTTTTTCATCTACTGGTTTTCCTACCCGCTGACGGTTGCCTTCCATATGCCGCTGACGCTCGGCTTCCATGCGCTCAACGTCGCGCTGCAGGCGCTCAACGGCTGCCTGTTACTGGCCTTCGGCGTCCGCGCGGGCTTCGGCAAAAACGCCGCGCTGGCCGCTGCGCTCCTCTGGGCGGTGCATCCGCTGCACGTCGAGGCCGTCGCCTACATGAACTCGACGCCGGAGCTGATGTGCGGCACGTTCTGCCTGCTCGGGTTGATCACCCTTTTGCCCAAAGAAGCGCCGGCGGACGGCGTTGTCGATCCGCAGAAGGCTTTTACGCCGCGCAAGATAAAACTCTCCCTTGTGCCCTTCGCGCTGGCGCTGCTCAGCAAGGAATCCGCCGTCGTCTTTCCCGCGCTGGCGGCGGCGACGCTGTTCCTCATCAGTCCGGAACGCCTGCGCCTTTCGGCCTATTTCAGGACATGGCCGCTGTGGCTTTTGTCGTTCGCCTATACCCTGATCATCGTTTTCGTCATCCTCGGGCACGGCATGGACGGGCCGCTGAACCTCGCCGACGTGTCTCTTTACAAGAGCAGCGTCGCCGTGCGCGTCTGGACGGCGCTTGGCACGCTTCCCTCTTACGCGCGCTTGATCGTCTGGCCGAAAGATTTGTATTTCCGCAGGGAGGGGAAGGTTTTCGCGGATCCCGCCCACGGGCGCGTGCTGCTCGGCGGCGCGCTGGTTCTTCTCGCCGCGCTGCAAATCCTGTGGGGACGGGCGAAAAGGGGTCTGGCCCTGAGTTTCGGGCTTCTCTGGTTCGCCGCCGCGCAGTCGCCCAACACCGGCATCGCCACGCCCATCGACGCCATCATCTCAGAACACTGGATGTACCTGCCGACGATGGGGCTGTTTCTCGGCGTCGCGCAAAGTTTTGCCGGACTGTTCCGCGATAAAAAGCAGGCCGCCGCCCTGCTGGTCGCGGCCCTGACGACGGCTCTCGGCGTCGCGACCTTCCGGCAGAACATGGTCTGGCGCGACATGGACACGCTTTACCGGAACACCGCGCGCCACGGCGGCGGCCTCACCGAAATGCACGGCAACGAAGCCCTGTTCCTCATGTCGCGGCAGCAGTTCGGCGCGGCGCGGCGGCAGGCGCAACGCGCCCTCGCGGGGCTGCCGCAAAACCACGGGCAGGCTTCGGCGCTGATGCACATGCTCATGGCCATGGCGTGGCTGCATGTCGCGCCCGTCGGCGGATGGGCGTTCACCCCGGACGCCCTCCGGCGCGCGCTGCCCGAAGCGCGGCATGTCGACGAAGCCGTCGCGGAGCTGGAAGAATCCGTCCGCATCAATCCGGACGACGCCGACACGCACGCATTTCTTTCCATCGTCTATGCTTTCCGCGGCGACAAAAAGCAGGCCGCGGCGCAGGACAAAATCGCCAACCAACTCAGGAAAAAGGATGAATAGGCCATGACAAACATCACCGTGATCGGCGCGCAATGGGGCGACGAGGGCAAGGGCAAGATCGTCGACTGGCTGGCGGCGGAGGCCGACGTCGTGGCGCGCTTTCAGGGCGGGCACAACGCGGGACACACGCTGGTCATCGGCAATCAGGTCTACAAGCTGCACCTGCTCCCTTCCGGCATCGTGCGCAAAGGCAAGCTCTCGATCATAGGCAACGGCGTGGTCATCGATCCCTGGGCGCTGCTGCAGGAAATCGAGACCTTGCGCGGACAGGGCGTGGAAGTGTCGCCGGAAAACCTGCTGGTCTCGGAAAGCGCGCCTTTGATTTTGCCGCTGCACGGCGCGATCGACCGCGCGCTGGAGGAAGCCCGCGGCAGCGCCAAAATCGGCACCACCGGTCGCGGCATCGGCCCCGCTTATGAGGACAAGGTCGGGCGGCGGGCGCTGCGCGTCTGCGACCTCGCGCATCCGGAAACCTTGC
>JAGXAX010000185.1 GCA_018971405.1 Alphaproteobacteria bacterium
CGACACGCCCGCCGAAAGGCAGGTGCCGAGGTTGAGTGTGTTCATCAGCACGGACTTGCCGCCGCCAGGCTGGGCGAGTACGAGGTCGAACCACGTCGTCGTGACGTTCGTGCCCGTCTGGTAGGGCCACACCCGTCCGTCCGTTGTGCGGAACAGGATGGAGCCCTTTTCAAACGGGCTGGAGGCGCGCTGCCACGGCAGCAGTCTCATGACTTCATGGAGCGGTGCGATGCCGGGCGGCGCCGTCGAGGCGCAGGCGATGCCGAGCGCGGAAGACATGACGCAATCGAGCGGGTCGCCGGACAATTGCGACACCTGACAATAGCCCCAGCTTTCCACGGCCTGCATCAGTTCGGAAACCCTGTCCTCAAGCAGGTCATGGTTGTTTTTCGGCGCCCATGTGCAGAAGGAGGCGCGGATTTTGACGACCGGCTCGCTCCGCGACATCACTGAAAGCCCTTCGAGGGAATCTTTGACTTGCTTGTTCTCCGGATTGGTGACGGCCAGAACGGAAGAGAGGAAGGATTGCAGCGCCATGCCCTGAACGCCGCCGCCTTCGAGAAGGATGGACATGCGGAAGGGCGTGCGGTTCTCCGCCAGACGGTTGAGCAGGGCCGGAAACGGCAGCGGGTCCTGCGGCCCCAGCACCATGTCGACGCCGCCCCAGACGTGGCGTCCCATCTCGACCATGTGGTCGTTGATGATGCGCCCCGAAACGGAGGCGAGTTGCTGCGGCAGGGGCGGCCACAGCAATTCAGACACGTCGCCCCTGCTTTCCTGCGCGCGCGGCGGGATGGGGTCGCCCGGCAGGCAAGCCTTCCAGTCGCTGTCGGCGCTGCCCTGGAACAGGTTGATGCGCATGATGCGCATGGCCTCATGCACTTCTATCGTCGCCGCCTGTATGCCCATTTCCTTCAGCGCCGGCATGATGGCGTTGATGAAGCTCTTGTGCCGCGTCCGCAAGGCCTCGACGGCGGCGAAAGGATATTGCGCGCCCGGCGCCACCACCCATTTCCGCTTGCGGGCATGTTCTTTTTCGCGCGCAAAGTCGGCCTTGGTCAGGATGACCGGCCGCGTCCACAGGACGAAATAAATCTCCTCATGCGCCACGTAACGGCCAAGGTTCCGCGCGCGTTCGTCGAAAATGTCGTCGATTTCAAGGCCGATGTTCCGCGCCGCCTCGCGGTTGGGGCGCAAGAGCAGCCTGATTTCCTCGCCGATGCGCTCGGGATTGCGCACGAAATAAATCTGCAGCGCGTGCCCCGGCCTGTCGAACCGCGCGCCGAACTTGACAACGCAATCATCCAGAATCTTTTTGTATTCGGCATCGCCGATGATCTGCCGCGCACCGTCGACCCGCACCAGCGTCATGAGAGAGCCGTCGGACGAGGCGAACGTCATTTCGTCATCCGACGTTTCAAGGCGGATAAAAGACTCCACCGGCTGGCGGAGAATCTTGACGAAAGGACTTAGAAAACTGCTTAGAATACCCATAACCCCGAAACCCTGAATCCAGCTGTCATATACCAACAGGCATTATAGCCGTTTTGCGATGAATCGGTAGACATTAAATATGGACGGACGATTTTCTCCGGATCAAGCCTTGGGTTTCAGGTTGCGCACCTCATAGAACAACTCTCCCCACTTACGCGGCGGGAAATCCCCGAAAGGGCCGTCCTTGGAGCGCCAGAACGCCAGCACTTGCGGAAACTGGTTGAACTCAAGTTCCCCCTCCTTGATGATGCGGCGGTCCAGCGGCAGGATGCGGAATCCTTTCAGCTTGTTCATGCGCTGCTTGTATTCGCTCGATTCCAGAAAATCCTGTAAAACGGTCGCCAGTATTTTCGGACTATCCGTCCCCAGACGGCTCACAGCTTCTTCCTTGCGCGCCAGCAGCGCCTCCATGGCGTCGCGCGCGGCGTCCGCCATAGGACCGCGGGAAATCCGCGCGACGTAAATCGCGCGGCAGATGTGATGCAGCAGCGCCTGTCCTATCTCCGGCAGCCAGATAACCGCGCCCGACTGCATGCGGTCTATTTTCTCCAAATGGAAGCACTGGTGGCAAAAGGTGCAGGCGGTGGCGTAATCCTCCGCCCGCGGCGGCGCGTCCTTCTGCCCGATAAAATTCAATTCCTGATATTTGCGCGCCTGAAACCCGCAATAGCGGCAGGTATCTTGATCCCGGGCCAGAACCTTGCTCCGCAAATCTTCCGCCGGTCTCTGGAGATCGGCGGAAAGAATGCGCCCGGCATCGGATAAATAACCAATACCGGGCGTCAATCTCAGATAAGCCATTTAAGCTATAGCCTCTATATTAGAAGCTCACAGCCGCAAAGGTCGGGATAGAAGCGCCCGATGACGTTGCGCCGACCGTACCCATCATCGCGGTCGTCAGGTACGGCAACGCCAGCAGAGCGCCGCCTGCGCCGAGACGGATCAGGCCGTCCTTCATGGGGTGCTGGCCCGGGTTGTCTACGTGCTGCTTCAGCTTGAAGACGCCGGCAACGCCGAGGCCGATGCCGCCGACATAGGCGACCGTGGAAATCAGGTTCGGCAGCGTTGACGAGCTGTCGGTGATTTTCGACACGACGTCTTTAAAGTTCGTGCCGGTCGCAAAAGCCGCGGTGCTTTCGCCGACAAGAATGCCTGTCGTCAAAACTGCAGCAAGCTTATGCGCTATTTTATCTCTTTTCATATTTTACTCTCCCTGTTGATTTACACACTTGATAGTCGATAGTCCCCTCAAAAGCACAATTTCGAGCTTATCATAAACTGCGCCTTATCTCTAGCTAAATGTAATACCCGACACGTTCACCGTCTTCTCCAGAAGATTGATGAGTTGGCCGAGGTTGATCGCCATGGTGCCGCCGATCAGGAAGGTCAGTGCCTGCGCCAGCGACGCCTGCGAGCTACCGTCCGCAAAAGCCTTCAAAACGAACCAGCCGCGCACAAAGGCGATAAAGCCGACGATCATGATGAAGATCATCATAGACTCGATGACAGGTTCGACCTGCGCGGCGTCGGACGCGGTAATCACACTCGTGCTGATGGTCGCATAAGTGGCTGCCGTCGACGTCCCGAACAGGCTGTTGGAAAAAATACCCGCCATGTCGCCAAACGAAAAGAGCGCGCCGGACGCGAGAAACGTCATGATCGTGCCAAGCCCGGCGGGCCCGCGCGGGCCTTCCTGCTCGGTCTTAGTCAGGCGGACGATGCCGACCACCAAAAGAGCGATCGCCGAAATATAAGCGAAAGCGATCAGAAGGTTTGTCGCCGGCTGGGCGATATTGCCGATAAACTGGGTAATCATCAGGTCCATGCCTTGCAGACCCGCGTTCGAGTGCACGCCCGATTGCGATATGGCCGTTCCACCGGTCCCGACAAGCGTTCCCTGCAGGGCGGTCGACATGAACGGCGCGGCGAACAGCATGCCCGCGGCCAAAAACCTCTTCACGCCCGCGTTTAGCGGGGTCGAACGGGAATCCTCCACGTGTGCCTTGAACTTGAAGACGCCGGTCAGGGCGAAAAGCAGCCCCAGCAGATAGGCGGCGGCTGAAAAGAGGTTGGGCATGTTGGAGATGGATTGGGTCATCTGCGTCAGCATCGCGCCGGCCGTAGAAACGGTCGCGAAGGCAGGTGCCGTCGAGGCAAGCAGGACCGCGAGAGAAAGTCCCGAAATATTTTTCAGATAGCGAATAGCCATAAAATACCCCCGTATTCCCAGTCCTCGCGCATGACCCCAGCTATACCTTTATTAAACCATTTTTTTCGCAAACAAGCAAATTACATAAGGTAATAAAATAATAAATCTAAAATAAAATCATTGATTTTAATGCGAAAATTGAATTTTTTATGCGGCCTAGGGATAGATAAAATTAAAGGATAATTTCCCTTAAAATGACCCCTTATTGACTGATTCTACCCTTCGTTCCCACG
>JAGXAX010000186.1 GCA_018971405.1 Alphaproteobacteria bacterium
AGCTTGAAGATCATGAAAAATCCGCCCCGCCGCATTTATGACTGGACGCTCCACATCGCCGGACACCGCCACGCCGCATGGTGGCTGGCAGGCATCTCGTTCGCCGACAGCTCGTTTTTCCCCATCCCGCCCGACGTCGCGCTGATGCCGATGTGCATCGCCGACCGCGGCAAGTCCTTCCGCTATGCGTTCGTCTGCTCGGTCAGCTCGGTCGTCGGCGGGCTTTTCGGCTACGCGATCGGCTACTTTCTGTTCCAGAGCATCGGTCATCGCATCCTGCAATTTTACGGACTGATGCACGAGTTCGATCTTTTCAGCGCCAAATTCAATCTCTGGGGCGCGTGGATCGTGTTTTTCGCCGGCTGCGCGCCGATCCCTTATAAAGTCTTCACCATCGCCAGCGGCGTGACGAAGCTCGGCCTGATGACCTTCATGATCGCCTCGACAGCAGGACGCGCGCTGCGCTTCTATCTGGTCGCCGGACTGATCTGGAAATACGGCGTTCCGGTGCAGGCCTTTATCGAAAAATACCTCGAACACCTGACGATTCTCTTTCTAATCCTGTTGATCGGCGGATTTATCGTTTTAAAATACCTGATATGAACAGGCTTGCCGCATATCTCCGCCCGCACCGGCATCTCGCCCTCGCCGTCGCTTTCACGAGCACCGCCATGCTCGCAGCGGCCTTCATCGCGCAATATGGTTTCGGCCTCCTGCCCTGCGAACTTTGCCTGCTGCAGCGCTGGCCTTATGCCCTGAATATCCTCCTCGGCGCCGCCGCGTTTATCGCGACGTTCCGCCATCCACGTCTCGCCGCGCTGCTGATCGCGCTCGCCGCCGCGTCTTTCTTTGCCGACGCCGCCATCGCCGGATACCATGTCGGCGTCGAGCGGCACTGGTGGGCGGGGCCGTCTTCCTGCACGGGTTCATTCCTGTCGCCGGACATGAGCGTCGCGCAGCTGCAGAAATTTCTGACGCACAGGAACATCGTGCCGTGCGACAAGATAGGCTGGACGCTCTTCGGCGTCACCATGGCCGGATACAACTGCGCCGCGGCATTTGCGCTTGGCGTTTTCACCGTTTATCTGCTGAAAAAAGACCATGCCGCGCAAGCTTAAACGAACATTGCCCGGCGACCGCGCCGACGACATCGCCAGCATGATCCGCGTCGACCATGCGGGAGAATACGGCGCGAAACGCATCTATCAAGGGCAGATGGATGTTCTCGGCAAGAACCCGAAACTGAAAAGGCTGATCGGGCACATGGCGGCGCAGGAAGAAGTCCACCTCGGCTTCTTTGAAAAGGAAATCGCGGTGCGGCAGGTACGCCCTTCGGCGCTGCACCCGCTGTGGCATGCGGCGGGATACGCGCTCGGCGCGATTACCGCGAAGATGGGCGCGGAGGCAGCCATG
Source organism: Alphaproteobacteria bacterium (assembly GCA_018971405.1). Taxonomy (GTDB): domain Bacteria; phylum Pseudomonadota; class Alphaproteobacteria; order Micavibrionales; family UBA2020; genus PALSA-926. The sequence goes on from JAGXAX010000186.1 coordinate 1,414, forward strand.
GCCTGCACCGTTGCGGTAGAAGAAGTGATCTCGGAGCATTACGCCGAACAGCTCGACGCGCTTAAAAAGAACAAGAGCGAAAAAAAGCTCCATGCCGCGATCCGGAAATTCAAGGCCGAGGAGGAAGAACATCACGACATTGGCCTTGAACATGACGCCGAAACAGCCCCCGCCTATCCGCTGCTGACGAAAGCGATCAAGGCCGGCGCGCGGATTGCCATCGCGGTCGCTAAACGCATTTAGATTCTCTTAATTTTTCCGGCACGTTTATTGCTTGTTATTCAGAAACAGGACAAGCTCATGGGCATTTCCGGCATCGGATCTTCTTATACGCCAACATCGTATCAGCCGCCATCCCTGTCCGCGGGGCCGGCTTCAGCGGGCAATAACGCCTTCGACGCGGCGATGCAGGCCTTTGACAACCTCATGAAAGAGTCCCCCATCCAGCGTCTGGAAGACCAATGGCTTAAAGCGCACGGCCTGACACGCGCGCAATTTGAAAAGCTGCCGCCCGCGCAAAAAGAGGCCCTGATGAAAGAAATGGCGCAGGACATAGAAAATCAGGTGAAGCAACAGGCCGCATCGAAACATAAAAGCGGCGCGACGGACATCATGGTTTAGAATCTCAAGCGCGCCTGAAAATCAGGTAAACCGGCGGCCTGCCCTGTTTCAGTCCTTTTTGTCCGTAGCGCGTTTTAGGCCAATCGGCAGGCGGATTGCGCCAGTCGGCGGCTGATTTTGCCTCCCACGCGAACGCCGGATGATGAAATGTCTTGTCCATCATCCATGCGGCAAGATCGGCATGGTCGGTCGCCATGCGGAATTCTCCGCCGGATTTCAAAACCCGCGCGATTTCGTCGAGCGTTTCCGTTTGTATGAAGCGCCTTTTGTGATGCCGCGTCTTCGGCCAAGGGTCGGGATGCAGCAAAAACAGCCGGTCGAGGCTTTGCGGCGCGAGACGGTCCATCAGCACCCTTGCGTCATCCGGCCAGAGGCGGGTGTTTTGCGTTTTCATCTCGCGCATGCCGACGCAAATCGCGGCGACACCGTTCATGAACGGCTCGCAACCGATAAGCCCGACATCGGGGTTGGCGGCCGCCTGCTCCAGCAGATGTTCGCCGTTGCCGAAGCCGATCTCGAACCAGACCGCTCTCACAGTACGATTGAAAAACACATGCGGGGTTACCAGCGCATCGCCCTCGGGCAACGTTATCGCCGCCTGTGGCAAAACATCTTCGAGCGCCGAGGCGCGCGTCGGACGCAGGCCTTTTGACCAGCGGCGGCCGTAAGAACGGATATAGGCGTTTTTAGCGTCCGAAGTCGGCTTTTGTGACATTGTCCGACAACTCGGCGTCCTTGTATTTCTTCGAGGCGATCTCGGCTTTCAGCGCCTCGACGAGGTCGAGCTTCTCCCACGTGAAGCCGCCGTCCGCCTCCGGCGCGCGGCCGAAGTGGCCGTAGGCCGCAGTGCGGGCGTAGATCGGCTTGTTGAGGGCGAGGCGCTCGCGGATCACGCGCGGACGGAAATCCGCCACTTCCTGCAAGGCGCGGGAGATGGCGTCGTCGCTGTACTTGCCCGTGCCGTGCGTCTGCACATAGATCGAGATCGGATGCGAAACGCCGATGGCGTAGGAAAGCTGGATCGTGCATTTGTCGGCCAGCCCCGCCGCGACGATGTTCTTCGCCGCATGGCGCGCGGCATAGGCCGCCGAGCGGTCAACCTTCGTCGGGTCCTTGCCGGAGAAGGCGCCGCCGCCGTGCGGCGCGGAGCCGCCGTAGGTATCGACAATGATCTTGCGCCCCGTAAGGCCGCAGTCGCCGTCCGGCCCGCCGATGACGAAACGTCCGGTCGGGTTGACGTAGAAATGCGCCTCGTCGCACATCCAGCCCTGCGGCAGGATGTTCTCGACGTGCGGGCGCACCATCTCGCGCACTTCGTCCTGCGACACGCTGGCGTCGTGCTGCGTCGAGACGACGACCGACGTGGCGCGCACGGGCTTGCCGTTCACGTATTCAAGAGACACCTGGCTTTTCGCATCCGGCCCGAGCTTGAACAGGGCGCCGGAGTGGCGGGCTTCCGCCAGCGACTTCAGGATCGCGTGGGCGTAATAGATCGGCGCGGGCATGAATTCCTTCGTCTCGCGGCAGGCGTAGCCGAACATGATGCCCTGATCGCCCGCGCCTTCGTCCTTGTTGCCTGCAGAGTCAACGCCCTGCGCGATGTCGGAAGACTGCGCGTGCAGACGGACATCCACCTTGATCTTCTCCCAGTGGAATTCCTCCTGCTTGTAGCCGATGTCGCGCACGGCGTGGCGCGCGACTGTCTCGATCATGTCCGTCGTGATCGACTTCGGCCCGCGGGTCTCGCCAGCGATGCAGAGGAAGTCCGTCGTCGCCAGGCATTCCGCCGCGACGCGGGCGTGCGGATCGGCGTTGAGATAGGCGTCGAGGATGGCGTCGGAAACGCGGTCACAGACTTTGTCAGGATGGCCTTCTCCCACG
>JAGXAX010000187.1 GCA_018971405.1 Alphaproteobacteria bacterium
ATTTTTATTATGTTAAAAAAATATCCCGCAAATGTCAATCAGACATCATAAATTTAATATAAATCAAAGTGATACGATAATTTTACACTGTCTTCGCAGCGGCTTTTTCCGGCCATTTGGAGAAAGCCAGATACCAGATCGCCATGATCTGTACGTAGGGAATAATGATCAAAAAGGCGAAATAGGGATTGCGGTTCGCCCGCGTCAGCACAACGGCGGCGGCGGAAATTTCCAAAAACAGCAAAATGCCTTCAAGCAGAAACTGGCCCCACACGGGCAATCCGAGATGTTGCATCATGCGTTTGCTCCCTTCCCGTTCCATTTTTGCAGCGCCAGCGCAAGGATGCAGAGCGCCAGCCCGACATCCGGCACGCCGAGCAGGACGGCCCAGTAAGGCCTGAACCCCGCGCGGGTAAAAATCCGTGCGAACGGCACGACCAGCAAGGCGGCCGTCACATAGTATCTGGCGATATGATAGCGATAGTCCGGATTGAAAAGAAATTCATGGAGATGCATGGGCTTCAGGCTCCTTTCCCGCGGGGGATGTTGTGCAACAGCAGCATCAGGAGCGCCATGATCGTCATGGCCCCCGCCTGATGCGCCACGGCGACGATGATATCGACATGGGTCAGCAAAACGCTCACGCCCAGCCCGACCTGCACGAAAGCCATGAGGGCGAGGCCTGTCAGCAGCCTTTTAAGGCGCGGCGGCGGCTTCAGCGCAAGCCCCCGCCCTGCCAGCACAAGCAAGATGGAAAACGTCGTGACGGCAAGCACGCGGTGCGTGAACTGCACAGACGCCGGGTTGTCGATAAGGTTGATCCACCACGGCTTGTAGAAGAACATTTCGCCCGGCCAAAGGCGTTTCCCCATGTAAGGGAAAGTGTCGTCATAGAGCAGCCCTGCCCGCAGGCCCGCCGTGAAAGCGCCCCACGTCATCGTCACCGCGACGGCGCCGACGGCGACACGCGCAAGCGTGCGCAGGCGGAAAAGAGCTTCCGATCCCGCCTCCCGCGCCGCGCCGAAAAGGCATCCGGCACGGATGAAACAGCAGTAAATCAGAATCGCCAGCATGAGATGCGCCGCCAGCCGGTAATGGCTGACGGACGGGCGGTGCACAAGGCCGCTTTTGACCATGTACCAGCCGAGCAGCCCCTGCAGGCCGCCGAGCAGGAGGATGCCGAGCAGCGGCTTCTTCATACGCGGCGGAATTTTTCCGCGCGCCCAGAACAGCGCCAGCGGCAGCGCATAAACAACCCCGAGCAGCCTGTCGATCAGCCGATGAAACCACTCCCAGAAGAAAATGTGCTTGAAAGCGGCAAGATCCATGCCCGCGTTAACCATTTTATATTGCGGGCTTGCCTTGTAGAGCGCGAATTCATGCATCCATGCGGCATGGGTGAGCGGCGGAACGGCGCCCGTGACCGGCTGCCACTCGACGATCGAGAGGCCGGATTCCGTCAGGCGCGTGATCGCGCCGACGACGGCGATAAAAAAAACGAAGGCGGCGCAAAAGAAAAGCCAGCGCGCGACGGCGGGTTCGGTTTTCTGCATGCGCCTCCTTCAGGTCATAAACATGCGCCACGACACGATGAGCAGCACCATGGCGAAGATGCAGCGCAAGGCCTTCCGCGGCATCTTGTGCGACAGATGGACGCCGACCGGCGAGAGCAGCATCGATGCCGGCAGGATGCAGGCCAGCATCATCCAGTTCATGTAGCCGAGGCAATAAGGCGGCAGCGTGGGCGCCCTGTAAAGGCCGAGCAGGATATAGCCGATCACGCCCGGCAGAGAGATGACGACGGCGAGCGCGGCCCCCGTCCCGACCGACCTGCGGATCGGCAGGCCGATGTAGGTCATCAGCGGTATATTGAGCATCGCGCCGCCGATGCCGAGCATTGAAGCCACGGTCCCGATGGCGCCCGCCAGCACTTTCTGCATGCCGGGCGGAATGCGGTGCGGCTGCAGCGGCGCATCTTCCGCAGGATCGCGCCCCAGCATGATATAAATGGCGATCAAAACCGTGATGGCGGCGAAGAAATCCTTGAGAAACGCGCTTTCCACATATGACGCCAGGAACGTGCCCAGAGTGACGCCGCATACCATCGGCAGCGCCCAGGCCTTGAGAAGGGAGAAATCCACGGCGCCGCGCCTGTTGTGCCAGTAAGTCGAGGACGCGCTTGTCGCCATCACCAAAGACAGCGACGTCGCCACCGCGACATGCATCACGTGAAAAGCTCCGGGAAAAAACGCCCGCATGGTGAAGTAAAGCGCGGGCACGAAGATGATGCCGCCGCCGACGCCGAGCATGCCGGAGAGGATGCCGCCGGCGGCGCCGACGCCCAGCAGGACCAGAAAAAGGTCAAGATGTGAGACCGCCACTGTGTGCATGATATTTCCAAAAACCGGCGAGGAGACGCTTTGGTTCTACAACCAAAAATCCACCACGTCAACAAACCCGTTTCTGCGGCGCTTTCGGGCGGCGGCGGCGAAAAACGAATACCGCTCTGGAAATTCAATGAAAAATATGCTACCGGTAGTTGTTAAAGCTGAAAATTCACCCACCCTCTCTGTTGCAAGGAGTGTTTCGCATGGCTGTCGTAGAAATGTTCGACCGTATTTCCAGCGCCCTCATCTGCCCGCCCGCCGGCAATCTGGCCGCGGCGGCAGCCCTTGGCGTGCCGGACGCGGGGCGCGCCGGAAGCCAGCACTGGAAATACGTCGAGGCCCTGCGGCAGTGCGGCGCCGACGTGGTGACCGTCACGGCGGCGGAAGGCTTGCCGCAGGCCTGCCTCATCGGCAACGCGGCGGTGATGGCGGACCATCTGGCCGTGATCGGCAATTTTTCCGACAACAGCCCGCGACAGGGCGAGCAGCGGGGGATCGCGGCGGCGCTGGCGGGCGAGAAATTCCTCAAGTTCGTCACCGCACCCGGCCTGCTCGATGGCGACGACGTACTGCGCGTCGACAACCACTTTTACATCGGCCTCTCCGACCGGACAAACCAGGAGGGCGCGGCGCAACTCGCCTTCTTCCTCACGGAATTCGGCTACGGCGTCACGATGCTGGAGCCGCCGGCCGATGCCGCCTTGCGGCTGAACGCCGCCGCGACCTCCCTCGGCCAGAACACCCTGCTGGTCAGGGAAGAGCTGGCGCGGCACTTCGCCTTTCTCACCTTCGACAAAATCATCGTGCCGCGCCACGCGCGCGGCGCAGCGGCGGCCGTCTTCGCCAACGGCGCCGTCCTGCTGCCTGCCGGTTATGCGGAAACGGCTGCTGACATCAGAAAAACGGGCAGACCCGTCATCGAAGTGAACATTTCCGAATTCGAGAAGATCGGCGGCACCCTCAAGAACCTGTCGCTGCGCCTGCCGAAGACGGCGGCACAGGCGCCGGTCGAACTGCCGCGGCGGGAGAACAGCGCCGCCGCGGTCTGAAAACAGCTACCTGCGCACGGCGGACAGCGCCGCCTCTTTTTCCTGCTCGGCCTTCTTTTTATCGGCGTCCTGCTGCTGCAGCTGTTCGAGGCTGACCTTGGTCGAACTGACCATTTCCTCGACGATCTGGTCGATGACCGCGGTCACCGTGGCGTTGTTGACGTCGCCTTTTTCGGAGAGCAGCACGACGCGACGGCGGATTTCCTGCCGCGCCGACCCGCCGGGGAAGTTCGCCGCCAGCAGCCGCCGCGCGCGTCCCGCGCCCAGGCGTCCGTAAAGCTTGGTGCGGATCAGCACGTCCTCGACCGAGGTCGAGAAGGCCCACAGCTCGATGGGGCCGAGGGTATTGATCAGGTGCTGCTCGCAGCGCCCTTCCGTCGTTCCCAGCACCAGCAGCAGCGGCGCGCCGCCGGCCTTGGGGCCCGTGATCTTGTGGCGCATGATCCAGCGCGCCGTCTCCGTAAGACCAAACC
>JAGXAX010000188.1 GCA_018971405.1 Alphaproteobacteria bacterium
CGGAGAGCACCGTCGCGCCCAGCGCGACGAAGGCGAGGAACGGCCGCATGAAGATGAACTTGATCGCAAAGAGCGGGTTGACCGCCTGCATCACCTGCGGCGCGTGGACGATCTGCAGGAGGCCGAAGACGCCGAGCGTGCCGAACCACAAAAGCATGATCGGGCCGAAGAGGTTGCCGACCTTGCCGGTGCCGAAGCGCTGCGAGGCGAAGAGGCAGATCAGGATGACCATGGCGAACGGCAGCTCCAGCGTATGCAGGCTCGGCGCGACGACCTGTATCCCCTCGATCGCCGACAGGACCGAGATCGCGGGGGTGATGACGCCGTCGGCGTAGAACAAACTCCCCGCCATGACGCCGAGCAGCCCCGTCATGTAGAACAGCGACGGGCTGGGGCGCGTGAGCCTTTGCACCAGCGCGAGCAGCGCGAAATCCCCGCCCTCGCCCTTGTTGCTCGCCTTCATCACGACCATCACGTACTTGAGCGTCACGACGGTCAGCAGAAGCCAGAAGATCATGGAGAGGAAGCGGTAGATGTTCTCCGGCGCGACGGCGAGCCCCGTCTGGGTGAAACTCTCTTTCAGCGCGTAAAGCGGGCTGGTGCCGATGTCGCCGAAGACGACGCCGAGCGCGCCCAGCATCAAAAGGCCGGGGGCGCTGGCATGGTGCGAACTGGCGCGTTCCTGCTCCAGCTTGCGGTTCAGGTGTTCGGAAAGGCTTTGCATGGGGATATGTATTGTTCCTTGGTTTTTTTAAAAACGCTGGCCTGTTGGCGCGTTCTCGGCGCGGGCGGCGTTTTCCCGATAAGACATACTCCCAAGGGATAACACACTTCGCGCCCCTTGGCAAAAGAAGCCGGTGATATTTTCTATATCATATTGATATCAAAGAATGTTTCAGGGCGCGCCGGGGGAAGACGGCGCTGCGGGCGCGGTCTGCTTCATCTCGGCGTTCAACTCGTCTTGCACGGCTTTTTTCTCATCGGGCGTCATGCTCTCCCACTCCGCCTTGGCCTTGGCCTGCGCCTTTTTCTTCTCATCGGGCGTCATTTTGTCATAGATGGCCTTGGCGCGCTGTTCCATCTGCTCTTTCTCGCCGGGACTGAGGTTCTGCCACTGCTGCGCCGCCTGATTGGTCATCTGCTGGCGCTGGGCGGGGGCGAGCGTATCGAGCTTTTTCTGCGCCTTTTCCGCGAAAGCCTTCTGGTTGTCGGGGGTCATGCCGTTGAGCGTCTGCATCGTCTGGTCGGCGGTGGGCGGAAGATCGACCTGCGCGGAAGCCGCCGCCGCGCCCAGAAGTCCGGCGGCGACGCACGCCGCTAACATAAATTTTGCCTTCTCCATCATGCTCCTCCGCGGTTGGCGACAGACATATATAATATAACTCCGGCGCCATTATAGCTATATTATATTCTGGGCGCCATTATAAGCACCGCCAAAAAATTCAAAAAGAAAAAGGCCGCAGGCTCCCCCGAACCCGCGGCCTTTTATATCCCCTGAACTCAGGTTCCCAGAGCGGAAACCTTGTACGCCGGCGCCTGCTCGGGCTTCGGCTGGCGGGCGCGCTCCTCGGCGGCGGCGATGGCGGCGCGCCCCTGACGGAAAGCCGCGAGATTCCTCTTGATGTTGTCGCGGTTGAAATGGGTGCTGAGCTTCGTCATGTCAGTGTCCTCCCTCTTGTGCCAGCAACTCTTCCAGCTCGCTGATGCGGCGGTCGAGGTGTTCCTTGCTCACGGTGATGACGCCGCGGCGCATCACGGCGCGGGCGTTGGCGCGGATGGCATTGCGCAGGTCGGCGATGCCGGTCTCGCCCAGAACGTCCTGATCGCCGAAGACGGCCACATATTCGTCGCCCCGCTGGGCCGTCATGAGAAACACGTGTTGCATAATCCTGATCTCCTTTATCTGCTCGCGCACTGCTGAATGCTTGCTAGGTATTACTTTATGCAAACAAAGTTAAATAAAGCTTAATATTTCATAATTTGTTGTTATCATTGTACTTTCAAGGACGAATCAATGCGGCTTTCGATGGATTTTGCAGGGCCGCGGGCACTGTTTTGAGGAAAGGAATCAGCCATGCAAACCGTCACCGTCGAGGAATCGGGCGAAGGTCTCTACACGCAGAAAGTGGACGCCGCCGGCCACGCGCTCAAAGCCGACGAGCCGAAAGAAGCGGGCGGGCTGGACACGGGGCCTTCGCCTTACGACCTGCTGCTCTCCGCGCTCGGCGTCTGCACGTCGATGACGCTGCGCATGTACGCGAACCAGAAGAAATGGGATTTGAAAAAGACGACCGTAAAACTCGCGCACGAAAAGCGCGAGGACGCGGAGAGGAAAAAGTTCGACTTCATCACGCGCGAGATCACGCTCGAAGGCAACCTCGACGCGGCGCAGCGCGCGCGCCTGCTGGAGATCGCCAACAAATGCCCCGTGCACAAGACGCTCACCGGCGAGATGCGGCCGGTGGTGGAGAGCCGGCTGGCGGGATAGGCCTTGCCGCATCGCCGCTTTCGCGGAGAGGGCGGCTGCGCTAGGCTCGTAGCCGGTTGCCGCGTTCGCGCGCTGATAACCCCCTCCCAGTGCGGCCAACGCCCGCCTCTGGCCGTGATCAATGATGCCGCTTTCTCGACTCTGTCGGGGAGGCGGCAAATACAAAACGCGCAAGCGAAATGGCTGCGCCGTTCACTGAGCGGTTATCACTCCCGGCGCCAGAGAAACCTCTCCGGCGCCTTCCTCATGAAAGGGGGCGCATGACCGCGCAAGACAACCTCCACGCCAAAAACATGAAAAGCCTCGCGGCAGAACTGCCGCCGCTTGCGGCGGCATCTGGCCGCCTTTTATCTCGATGGGGAAGAGAAATAAACGGCGGCCTTCACCCTCGCCCGACCACCGCGTAAACCGCGCGGATCGCGTCTTTGGGGATGTCCTGCTCCTCGGGCGGGTTGAACTGCGCGACGCGGACTTTGTCTTCCGTCTGGCGCAGGTACCTTTTGATGGCGGCATCGCCGTTTTGCATCTCGATGATGCAGTCGCGCCCTGCCTCGGGCGGGCGGCCGGGATGGACGTAGACCAGTTCGCCCGGGAAATAGCGCGGCTCCATGGCATCGGAAAAGACGTAGACGGCGAAGGCGCCCGCGATGCCGGACTGCGCCGGATGCCGCGCCACCCAGTCGGCGACGGCGGCGCTTTCAAGGTTGAGGCCCTTGTGCAGGCCGCCGGCGGCGGAACCATAGACGGGAACGTAATTGCTCTCGCGCGGCGCTGCTTGCGCGGGCACGTCGGAAAAGCCGCGGCGCGGCCCGTGCGGCGGCGTTTCCTGCCGGTATTCGATGTTGAAGGGCGAGGCGGCGGGCGGCGCGGGCGCGGAAAGGTCGAGCCGGACACCGAGGTAGTCCTCGATCATCGGGATTTCCTCGGCCATGATGTTGCGCCGCCCGTAGAGCATGCGGTTGACGGCGGCGGGGTTGAGCCCCATGCGCTCGGCCAGCCCCTTTTGCGTCTTGCCGGGGGTGGTTTCGAGGATTGTGCGGATATTCTCGTATATGCGCGCTGTCATTTATTTAGATTATCGCATTTTTAAAAATGACGCTATATCAATTTTATAATTCATTGAAATTAATAATAATATACCAATAAATTGCTTATTAATAAATTTATATTGACGAATAATTGCGAATATTGCAATATTATTGAAGGAAATGATTCGAAAGTGTAAATGGAATATGAAATATGAGCTATAAACTCCCCACCGGATTGCCGCAGGACCCGAAGCTGACCCTCGTTGCGGGGCGGGCAGGCCTGACGCGCGGCGTCGCGCTGGCCATCTGGATC
>JAGXAX010000189.1 GCA_018971405.1 Alphaproteobacteria bacterium
AAACATGAGGAATAAGCGCACATATTCCACGCACGATCTCGGCCTGACGCGCCGCGAAACGGACGTCCTGAAGCGCCTCACGACACCGGAAAAAATCCAGGATTACGTCAGCCGCCTCAAAAACAACGAGGAATCCGGCGGTGACACCTGCCTTTCGGTGCGGCAGGTGCTGCGGCAGCGCCACGCCCACTGCATCGAAGGCGCGTTCGTCGCAGCCGCCGCCCTGTGGCTGCACGGCTATCCGCCTCTCCTGATGGACATGAAGGCCAAGGATGACGACGACCATGTCGTCGCTCTCGTCCGCCGCGGACGCTATTGGGGGGCGATTTCAAAAAGCAACCACGTCTGGCTGCGCTGGCGCGACCCCGTCTACCGCAGCCTGCGCGAACTGGCGATGTCGTATCTGCACGGCTATGTCTCGCCATGCAACCGCCTCTCGCTGCGTTCCTATTCCCGTCCGTTCGACCTGCGCAAACACGACTCCGCCCAGTGGGTCACGAATGAAGGGTCTTGCTGGGACATCGCACTGGAGCTCGACCAATCGCGGCACTACGACCTGATAACGCCGGTGCAGGCGCGCCATTTGAGGCCGCATGACAAGATACAGCTCCGCGCGGGGCAGATCGTCGAGCATCCCGGCAAAACCTAGCCTAAATGCGGCACCGTCAGTTCGTTCTGGCGGCAGGCGGCGATGAGCGTGTTGCCGAGCAGACAGGCGACCGTCATCGGCCCGACGCCGCCCGGCACCGGCGTGATATAGCCCGCGACTTTCGACGCCTCTTCGAAATCGACATCGCCCGAAAGCTTGCCGTCTTCGCCACGGTTGATGCCGACGTCGATGACGATCGCGCCCGGCTTGATCCAGTCGCCCTTCACGAAGCCTGATCTGCCGACGGCGGCGACGAGGATATCCGCCTGCCGCGCGATATGCGGCAGGTTCCGCGTGCGCGAATGGCACATGGTCACCGTGCAGTTCTCGCGCAACAGCAGCTGCGCCACCGGCTTGCCGACGAGGCTGGAGCGCCCGATCACGACCGCGTGCAGCCCTGTCAAATTCCTTTCCACTTCCTTGACCAGCATGACGCAGCCGAGCGGCGTGCAGGGCACAAGCCCCGGCAATCCGGCCATCAGGCGGCCCATGTTGGTGATCGTGAGACCATCGACATCCTTCGCCGGGTCGATCCCCTTCAGCACGGTATCGGCGTCGATCTGCTTCGGCAGCGGCAGTTGCACGAGGATACCGTGGACTTTCCTTTGCGCGTTCAGGCTCCTGACCAGTTTCAGCACTTCGTCCTGAGATGTCGACTTCGGCAGGATATGCACGAAGCTGCGCATGCCCGCCTTCTCGGCCATCTTTTTCTTGGAGGCGACGTACACTTCGCTGGCCGGATCGTCGCCGACCAGCACCACCGCGAGGCCGGGCATGATCTTGTGGTCTTCCACCAGAACGGAAACATGGTGCGCGATGGACGCGCGCAGTTTTTCCGCCAGCGCCTTTCCGTCGACGATTTTCGCTTCCGGTTCGTTTTGCTTTTTTTGCGCCATCTGCATCCGTTACCTCAACAAACCGATAAGAAGGTTTTGCACGACATAGATCAGGAAGAGCATCGCCATCGGCGAAAAGTCGATATTGCCCACCGGCGGCACGACCTTGCGGATATAGCGCAATCCCGGATTGACCACGTCGTTCAGCATCGTGAGGGCTTTATAGACCCATTTGTTGCGCATGTTCAAGACATCGAACGCCACCAGCCAGCTGGCGACGACGCTGGCGATCACCAGCCATAGATAGACGTTCAATATCTTTACCAAAAGAAGGATGATCTGATCCATAAAAACCTCCGCTCCCGCTCTCCGTGTTGATATTACGAGATTCCCGCTTGCGCGCAAACAACTGCGATGTAATATTGCGTTTATATTTTCCTGCACAGAAGCAAAAGAGACATATTATGACAGAAGACAAGAACATCGCCCATCTCGACCTCAAGTCGGGTCGCGTGACGATCCGCCTGCGCCCCGACCTCGCGCCGAAGCACGTCGCCCGCCTCAAAACGCTCATCGACACCGGCTTTTACGACGGCCTGATCTTCCACCGCGTCATCCCCGGCTTCATGGCGCAGACCGGCTGCCCCGACGGCACCGGCATGGGCGGCAGCGGCAAGAAGCTCAAGGCGGAATTCACGGACACGCCCTTCGAGCGCGGCACCTGCGGCATGGCGCGCGCCAGAAACCCCGACAGCGGCGACAGCCAGTTCTTCATCACCTTCGGCGAAACGCCGCACCTCGACGGCGAATACACCGTCTGGGGCGAAGTGATCGACGGCATGGAACATGTCGACGGCATCGCGGCCGGAGAACCGCCGGAGCATCCCGACACCATCGTCAAATTCTCTCTCGCGTCCTGAAAACCACCTGAAAAAGGAAAAACCATGAAAAAGCTTGTCCTCTCCCTCGTCCTCGCCTTTGGCGTCCTCGCGGCCTCGGCCTCCACCGCGGCGGCGGCGAAGCTCGACCCGCAAAACACGTTGTACATCAACCTCAAATACGGCCGCGTCGTCATCCAGATGCTGCCGGACGTCGCGCCCAAAACCGTCGCGCGCATCAAGACGCTGACGCGGCAAGGCTTCTATAACGGCCTCAAGTGGCACCGCGTCATCGCCGGCTTCATGGCGCAAACCGGCGACCCGACCGGCACCGGCATGGGCGGCAGCAGCCTGCCGAACGTTCCCGCCGAGTTCAGTTCGCTCCCCTTCACCCGCGGCGCCGTCGGCATGGCGCGCGCGCAGGACATCAACAGCGGCAACAGCCAGTTCTTCATCATGCTCGACGACACGCCGTCGCTGAACGGGCAATACACCCTCTGGGGCAAGGTCGTCTCCGGCATGCAGTACGTCGACCAGATCAAGAAGGGCGACGCGGACGACAACGGCACCGTCACCGATCCGGACACGATCGTCTCGATGCAAATCGCCGCCGACGCGGACAAAACGCCGGCAAAGAAGAAATAACAATCCGGCCTGAAACGGACTATTTACCGTTTATCAACCCCCGTGGAAGTGCTAACCTGATGCATCTTCACGGGGGTTTCTACATGAGGAAGAAAATATGAAAATTCTGGTGCCCGTCAAGCGCGTGGTCGATTACAACGTCAAAATCCGCGTCAAATCCGACCAAAGCGGCATCGAGCTTGCCAACGTCAAAATGTCGATGAACCCGTTTTGCGCCATCGCGGTGGAAGAAGCCGTGCGCCTGAAAGAACAAGGCCTTGCGACGGAGATCATCGCCGTCAGCATTGGCCCCGCACAGGCTCAGGAAACCTTGCGCACCGCGCTCGCCATGGGCGCCGACCGCGCCATCCTCGTGCAGACAGATGCCGCCGTCGAACCGCTCGCCATTGCCAAAATCCTCAAATCCATCGTAACGAAGGAAACGCCGGAACTCGTCATCCTCGGCAAGCAATCCATCGACGGCGACAACAACCAGACGGGGCAAATGATCGGCGCCCTGCTCGGCTGGGGACAAGGCACCTTCGCCTCCAAGATAGAAAAAGACGGCAATGGCCTCAAAGTCACCCGCGAGATCGACGGCGGCCTCGAAACGCTCTCGCTGAAACTGCCCTGCATCGTCACCACCGATTTGCGCCTCAACGAGCCGCGCTACGCCTCCCTGCCCAACATCATGAAGGCCAAGCAGAAGCCGCTGGAAACGAAGACGCCCGGAGACTTTGGCGTGGACATCGCGCCGCGCGTCGTGACGCTCAAAGTTTCCGAACCGCCGAAGCGCAAGGCCGGCATCAAGGTCAAGGACGTGGCCGAACTTGTCGAT
>JAGXAX010000190.1 GCA_018971405.1 Alphaproteobacteria bacterium
ACTTCACTTCCGTACCGCTCAGGACGATCCCCGCCTCCAGCGTGTCCTCAATGAAATAGTTAAACCGCGCCTTGCGGTTCTGGGCGACGGTCTTTGATTCCGAAGGATCTTTTTTGTTTTTTGTCATCGTTGCCGCTGCGCGAAATGACCGCTGCTAAATATGCCCAGAAGCGCCACCCCCGCAAAAAACGATGCATGGGCGGCAAGACCGCCATCCCATACGTGTCCGATGTGGAACAGGGCGTAGCACGCGACGATATTGCAAAGCGCCCACAGCACGTTCACGCGCGGAGAGGACAATCCCTTCCCCGGCGGGTGGGCAAACGGCGTGGGAAAGCGGTCGCCGGCGATGCCATAGACGAAATGCGGCACCGCATTGGCCGCAAAGGCGCCGGAGAAGAAACAGATGATGAAGTCATGCCAGTTCATAAACGCCGCATCGCCTTACCGGAACGATTTATCTTTTCCCAACCTTTTTAAGGTTCTTGCGCCCCGTCTTGAACAATCCTGCGAACTCCATCGCTTCGTCGAGCTTGCGGCGGGTGGCTTCCGACACCGGCACCATCGGCAGGCGCAGATCTTCCGCGCACTTGCCAAGCCGCGCGAGGCAGTACTTCGCGGGCGCGGGGCTGGTCTCGATAAACAACGCCTTGTGCAGCGGCGAAAGCAGGTCGCGCACGCGCTCGAAGTTTTTCCAGTCCTTCTTCTGCCAGTAGTTATGGAGATCGGCGCAGAGCGCCGGCGCGACGTTGGCGGTGACGGAGATACAGCCGTGCCCGCCCTGCGCGAGGTAGGCAGCGACGGTGGCGTCTTCGCCGGAAAGCTGGATGAAACCATCGCCCAGCGCCACGCGGATTTGCAGCGGGCGCGACAGATCGACCGAGGCGTCCTTGATGCCGACGACCCGCTTCAGGCCGCCGAGACGGATGACGGTGTCTACGGAAATTTCCACGCCGGTGCGCCCCGGCACGTTGTAGGCGATTATGGGCAGGCCGGCGGAATCGCTGATCGCCTTATAGTGCTGGAACAACCCTTCCTGCGTAGGCTTGTTATAGTAAGGCGTAACGACTAGAATGGCGTCTGCCCCGCTTTTCTCGGCAAAACGCGCCAGATCGACGGCTTTCTGCGTGGAATTGGAACCCGCGCCGGCGATCACCGGCACGCGCCCGTCCGCCGCCTCGATGCAAGCCTCGATCAAGCGCTTATGTTCGTCGTCAAGGAGCGTGGGCGTTTCACCCGTCGTTCCACAGGGAACAAGCCCATGCGTGCCGCTGGCGATGTGCCATTCGACAAGAGTTTGAAAAGCGTCGAGATCGACCTTGCCCTTCCGGAAGGGGGTCGCGAGCGCCACGATGGAGCCTCCGATGGAGGCGCTTTTTGTTTTGGCCATGTCCGTTCTCCTTTGAAAACAGCGCCCACATTACTCCGCCTTGGCCGCGCGCGCAAGCAACCGCGGCGCGGATGGCGCAAAAGAACGCTGTTTTGGGGGATTTTGACGGTCTTTTCGCTCGCCGCCGGCCTTTGCACGCCGGGGCAAGGCGCCTTCTGGAGCCGCTGGCTCCCGTTCGCGCCGGCCTGGCAGCGCAACGCCCGCCTGATGGACGACCGTTCCCCGCTGGCGCGAAAAATCGTTTTGTGGCTGACGGTGACGCAAACCGCCAAGGCCGTTCCGGCCGCCACGCTGATCGCCTTCGCCAACGCAAATCCCGGCTGGCCGGAGCTTTACGTCTTCGACAAGCAGATCGAAAACGGCGTCAAAACGTCCAATCTCCGCGCAAGCGAGATCGCCGCCTGGTTCGACCGCCACCCGCCGAAAAATCCCGACGCCTTCAACGCCTACATGCGGGCGCTGAAAGTGGAGGGCGAACAGGCAAAGGAGCGCGCCGCGCTCGCCGCCTTCTGGCCGGACGCGAACCTCACGCGCGCGCAGACGCGCGCCCTCGCCGCGCAATACCGCGCCCTCCTGCCGCCGCAGCTGCGGCACGAGCGCCTTGAAAACCTGCTGTGGTCGAACCGTTTTTCCGAAGCGGAATACCTGCTGCCGGCGGCGGACGCGCAAGACCGCGCGCTGGCGGAAGCGCGCATCGCGCTCGGCCGCATGTCGGGCGACGCAGGCGCGCTGGTGCGGCGCCTCCCGCCCGCGGCGCAAAACGACCCCGGCCTGATCTACGCCCGCGTCCGCTGGCGGCGGATGACGAAGCACGACACCGGCGCCTACCTGCTGCTGCGGCAGGAGCCGGAAAACCCGCCGCATGTCGATCTCTGGTGGCGGGAGCGCGAGATCCTCGCCCGCCGCGCCATCGAGAAGCGCGATTTCCGCCGCGCCTTCGACCTCCTCAACGACAGCCGGGTGACGGCGGGCGACGACTACGTCACGAAAGAATGGACGCTCGGCTGGCTCGACCTCGACTTCCTCGGCCGCCCGCGCGCCGCCTACCTGCACTTTGAAAAGTTCTATAACGCCACGGAATCCGCCATCTCCTGCGCGCGCGGCGCCTACTGGCTTTCCCGCGCGGCGGAAAAGGCGGGCTGGCCCGCCGCCGCCAGCCGCTGGGGCCGGATCGCCGCGCAATATCCCTCCACGTTCTACGGCCAGCTCGCCTTCGAGGCGACCAACCACGCCCCCGCCCGCGCCGCCCTGTTCCGCGCCACCGCCGTCTCCGCGCCGGACCGGCAGGGCTTCGACGCGAACGAACTGGTGCGCGCCGTGCGCCTGCTGAACGGCGACGGCCTCGCGAATGAAACCGACCCCTTCTTCTACAAGATGCTCTACACCGCCGAAACGAAACAGGAATTCATGCTTATCGCCCGCCTCGCCTATCAGGTCAAAAGGCCGCAGTTCGCCGTGCTCGCCAACATGCGCATGCAGATGACGCTCGGCGCGTTCATGTATCCCGAAGGCTATCCGCTGCTGCCGCTGCGGGCGGCATACCGTCCGGACAGCGCGCTGGTCGACGCCGTCATCCACCGCGAGAGCATGTTCGCCACAACCGCCACAAGCCCCGCGGGCGCAGAGGGGCTGATGCAGCTGATGCCCGCGACGGCGCGGCAGGTCGCGCGGCGGATCGGCGTCCGCTTCAGCCGGAGCGCGCTGACCAAAGACCCGCAATACAACATCACCCTCGGCGGCGCCTACCTGCAGCAGCTTTTGAATGAATACGACGGCTTCGCCCCGCTGGCGATCGCCGCCTACAACGCCGGCCCGCGCAACGTCGACACGTGGATACATGAATTCGGCGACCCGCGCAGCAGCAGCGTCGATCTGATCGACTGGATCGAGGAAATCCCCATTTACGAGACGCGCGACTACGTCCAGCGCGTGCTGGAAACATATTATATGTACCGGATCAGGCTGGGTGAAGGCCCGAAAACCATTCTGGCGTTCAGGAAATGAAAAAAAGGCGCAAACTGGTCATCGACGTCGAACAGCAAAAAGCCCGCCTTTACGAAGGCCGGCGGCTGAAAGAAACATTCAACATCTCGACCGCGAAAAACGGCCTCGGCAACAAAGCGGGGAGCTTCCGCACGCCGGCCGGCAAGCTGCGCGTCGCGGAAAAGATCGGCGGCGGACTGCCGCTGCACACGATCTTCAGCGAGCGCGTCGCCGCGGGCCTGTGGGACGGGCGGGAGCGCGACGGGCAGTCGCCGGTCATCGGCCGCATTCTCTGGCTCGAAGGCGCGGAGCGCCACAACCGCAACACCAAAGAACGCTGCATTTATCTGCACGGCACCAGCCATGCGGGCAAGCTCGGCCAGCCGAACTCGCAGGGCTGCATCGTCTTCGCGCCGGAAGACATCGTCAGG
>JAGXAX010000191.1 GCA_018971405.1 Alphaproteobacteria bacterium
AAAATACGCTCAAAACGCCGGAGGAAATCGACCGCCGCTGGGAGGAAGTCAAGGCCGAAGAACGAAAGGCGAAAGGTCTCGACGGGCCGGACGCCAGCATCCTCGACGAAATCTCGCACGGGCTCCCCGCGCTGGTGCGCGCCTCCAAACTCAAGGGCCGTGCGGCGAAAGCCGGCTGGGAGTGGCCAGACGCGGCGATGCAGATGGACAAGGTCGAAGAGGAAGTCGCCGAACTCCGCGCCGAAGTCGAGGCCGGAAAGCCGGACAAGGAAAAAATCGCCGCCGAACTGGGCGACCTGATGTTCATGCTGGTCGATTGCGCGCGCTGGCACGGCATCGACGCCGAGGACGCTCTGCGCACCACCAACAACCGCGTCGAGCGCCGCTTCCGCCATCTGGAACGGGAACTGAAACGGCAGGGAAAAACCATTAAAAGCTCAACACTCGAGGAACGCCGCGCCCTTTGGAACGCGGCGAAACGGGCGGAGAAGGAAACACTTGCGACAAGTTAGATGTATGCTCAAAGGGGATAATCATCGGTATTTTATTCAAGCATCTGAAATATTGTAATTTTCGACGCATATATTGACACAGTAATTATATATGGTAACTTATGGGCCATGACAAAACAAACACAAACCATATGGCGCGTACAGAACGAATTCGGATCCGGTCCTTACAGAGGGCCAGGTAATGTCAGCGAGATTATGCGGGCCTTTGAAAAAGCAGGCCGTTTCAAGCCTGACAGGCATCCCGTGCCTTGGATGGATAAGACGCTGAAGGAAAAGTTCAACGGTGCCGCCAGCCTGAACCCGAAGACGCTTTGCGGCTTTAAAAATATTGATCAGTATAATAGATGGTTCAATACGCAGGAATTGAGAAATCTGTTGCATTATGCAGGATTCTTTCTGTCCAAGTACGAGGTCGAAGGCGTTGTTTGGCATGGGCAGACGCAATCTTTGTTTTTTGCTGACAAGGCAAAACTGGTCGCCGTGAGAGCCTGTAACGACTCCGGCGTTACTCCGGCCAGCAATACACAATTAAAGGCCGCAAAACGGCGGCTGAAGGCCAAAAAATAACCGTCTAACCGATCCTTTCCATTTGGATTTCGGCGCTTTCGCCTTCTTCAGGTACCGGCGTGACGCGCACGAGGCTGATCTGGTTTTTCTGTTTCTTGATGATCTCGAAACGGAAGCCGAAGAACGTAAACGTCTGACCGACGCTCGGCACGCGCTGGCTTTCGAACAGGATAAGCCCCGCGAGGGTCGCGTATTCCTCGTCCGGCAGGCCCCAGTCGAACTCGCGGTTGAGGTCGCGGATGGTCACCTTGCCGTCGATGATGTAGCTGCCGTCGGCTTGCGGGCGCACACCGGTGACGGCGACGTCGTGCTCGTCGCTGATCTCGCCGACGATTTCTTCCAGAATGTCTTCCAGCGACACGACGCCCATCAGCGCGCCGTATTCGTCCACCATGATCGAGAAATGCTCGCGCCGCTTGCGGAAGGCCTGAAGCTGGTCGAACAGCGTCGTCTTTTCGGGGATGAACCACGGCTCCATCATCGCGTTCAGGATGTTGATCTTCGAAATGTCGCCCTTGCGGTTGATGATCTCGTTGAGCAGCAGCTTGGTGTGGATGACGCCGATGATATTGTCCGGGTTCTCTTTCCACACCGGCAGGCGGGTGAAGGAGCTGTGCAGCACCTCGTCGACGAGGCGCGCGGGCGGCAGGTCGGCGTTGATCATGCGCACGTTCTTGCGGTGGACCATGATCTCGGAGACCTCGACCTCGGCGAGATCCATGATAGAGCGCAGCATCGCGCCCTGCTCCTGGCCTCCCTCGACGTTCATTTTCTCCTTGAACAGCTGGATGGCGCCGCGCAGTTCCTCCTCGTGGGCGTCGCCGTCGGCGCGCGGATGCACGCCGAACGCGCCGAAACACCCCTTGACCAGCTTGTTCACCGCGTAGGTGATCGGCGAGAAAAGCGCGACGAAGCCCGCCACCGCCGGCACGAGGAACAACGACAGCCGCTCCGGATTCAGCAGCGCGTAGGTCTTCGGCAGCACTTCGGCGAAGATCAGGACCATGATCGTGACGCCGATCGTCGCGTAGGCGATCCCCGCGGCGCCGAACATCCGCATCAAGACCACCGTGGCGAGCGACGACAGCAGGATGTTCATGATCGTATTGCCGAAGAGCAGCGTGCTGATCATCCGGTCCTTGCGCTCGCGGAGCCTGTTGATCCGCCAGGCGCGGGCGTTGCCGCCGTCTTCAAGCGCGTGCATCCGCGCGCGGGAGGCCGCCGTCAGCGCTGTTTCCGAGGCCGAGAAAAACGCCCCGCCCAGCAGCAGGAAAAACAGCCCCGCAAGGTCTATCCACAAATTCCCATCCATCGCCGCCTCCTTTAAAATCTCTTTTTCAAAAACGCCAGCACGTCCGCCGCAACGATGTCGCCGGCAACGAACGCCCGGCCGATGCCGCGCGCCAGAACCAGCGTCGTCCGCCCGTCCCTGTTCTTCTTGTCGGACTGCATGCGGGCGAACATGTCTTCGGCGGCGGCTTTGAACGGCGGTTCGGTCATCAGTCCGGCCTTTTGCATGTGACCGCGCAGGCGCTCGACGTCTTCCGCCGGACACAGGCCGCGATCGCGCGAGAATTCGAACGCCAGCAGGCAGCCGGTTCCCACCGCCTCGCCGTGCAAAATCCGCCCGTCGTAGCCGCCCAGCGCCTCCAGCGCGTGGCCGAAGCTGTGGCCGAGGTTCAGGAGCGCGCGAATATCCTTGCGCTCGTCCTCGTCCGCGACGACGATCGCCGCCTTGGCGCGGCAGCTTTTCCCGATGGCGTATTCTTGCGCCGCCGCGTCGCCGGCCAGCAGGGTCGCACCGTTCTGCTCCAGCCACGCAAAAAAATCCGGATCGCCGATCAGGGCATATTTAAGGATTTCCGCATAGCCCGCCTTCAGTTCGCGGGGCGGCAAGGTCTTCAGCACGCCCGTATCGATCAGCACAATCTTCGGCTGGTGGAAGGCGCCGGCCAGATTCTTTCCCGCCGCCGTGTTGATGCCTGTCTTGCCGCCGACGGAACTATCCACCTGCGCGAGCAGTGTCGTCGGGATTTGCGCGAACCCGGCGCCGCGCATAAAAATCGCCGCCGCGAAGCCCGCGATATCGCCCACCACCCCGCCGCCGAGCGCCACGATCGTCGCGCTTCTATCTAATTTATAGCTTGAGAATCTATCTATAATATTTTGCAGATGTTCAAAGTTTTTTGTGCGCTCTCCGGCGGGCAGGATGACCGGCGGGCAGGCGTTGAACCCCGACATCTCCAGATTCTTCATCAAGTTCACAAGGTAGAGCCGCGCGACCGTCTCGTCCGTCACGATGCAGATTTTCTTTGACGTCAGCACGGCAGCGAGCCGCTCGCCCGCCTGCGCCAGAATATCCTGGCCGATCACAATATCGTAGACCCTTGCGCTTTCGGCGGGTGCGAAGGAAACGTGGACGGTATTTTCAGACGGGACCATATTTCTAGCTGTGGACAGAGCCGTTTCCTTTACTGCGGGCGGCAGCATGACGATCAAGTTCCGTTTTGATAAGCCGCGCACTATTTTGCGGCGTTTGCCCGCCCGTGACAATGGTTATGTCGGCCTCGGCATAGACGGGCGCGCGCATCTCCAGAAGCTGTTCGAGCTTCTTCCGCATATCCACGCCCCGCAGCATCGGTCGATGCCTGCTGCGCGACAATCTTTTAACTAAAATATCAATATCTTCCTTTAACCATA
>JAGXAX010000192.1 GCA_018971405.1 Alphaproteobacteria bacterium
ACCGGAGCGGCGGCGGCGGCGGCAGCGGCGGCAGCTTCCTCGGCTTCAGACTTGAGCGCCGACGGTGCGACAAGCGTGATGACCGTGAAGTCGCCCTGCGTCACCGGCTTGACGCCGGACGGCAATTTAAGCGCGCTGATGTGGATGCTGTGACCGACGTCGAGACCCGCCAGATCAACCGTGAATTCCTCGGGGATTTCCGTCGCGCGGCAGAAAACCTCGATCTCGTGGCGGACAATGTTGAGGACGCCGCCCTTGGTGATGCCGGGGCTGTCCTTGTGGTTGGCGACGCGGACGGGAATGCCGACACGGATGACCGTCTTGTCCGTGACGCGCAGGAAGTCGGCGTGGATCGGACGGTCGTTGACCGCATCCAGCTGCACGTCGCGCGGCAGGACCTTGTGCTTCTGGCCGTTGATATCAAGCTCGCAAAGGCTCGTGTAGAAAGCCTGAACGCTGCTCGCCCTGAGCAGCTCCTTTTCAAACAGGGAGACGAGCACCGGCTCCTTGTTGTCGCCATAGACGACGGCAGGAACCTGCCCTGTACGACGGATTGCACGGGCGGCCCCCTTACCGGCCTTCGCACGCGCTACCGCGGTGAGTACTGTGTTCTTTTGTGCCATTTCTTCAATTCCTTTTCGTGTTGACGTCCCTGAGAAATCCAGCCTCCAGGGGTGCTGACATTTCCGGACGGCACAATAAACGCCAATATGGCAAGAAAATCAAGCGAATTATCGGCTTTTTTGAGATGCCCGCTCTACTATTTTACAGAATATAAAGACTTACCGCCGGTTCCCTTCCATATCAACCACCATGCCGTCATAGGCCGGACGGATATGGGGCGGCAACTCGTCGCAGAGCGTCTTGTAATCCATATGCGTCGTGAGAACGGTCAGGTAGGTCATTTTCGGCTTCAGCCGCTCCGTCCATTCGAAAATGCGCTGGAAATTGGCATGGGTGCCGACGGCCTCTTTTTGATACGCCGCCGAATCGATAATCCAGGTTTCCACCCCTTCGAGCGCGGCCAGCGCCGCGTCGCTTAAATTCGCCACATCCACGCTATAGGCAAAATCTCCGAAGCGAAAACCAAGCGTCGAACAGGTCGTGTGGTCCTGCTCGAAAGTGGCGATGTCGATGTCGCCGATGCGGAATTCCTCGTCATAGCCCACCGGTCTTTTGCGCAGGAACTCCACATAAATGCCGTTCGCCTTCGGACGAAACAGGTAAGGCCAGCGCCGGTCGATCTCCTCCAGCGTTTCATTGTGGCTGTATACGTCGATCAGGTTGTTGCCGTGATAGGCGATGGGCCTCAGGTCGTCGAGGCCGTTGACATGGTCGGAATGGTCGTGCGTCAGCAAAACACCGTCGAGTTTTTTCAGGCTTATCCCGTTCAGGTGCGTGCGCACGTCCACCGTCGCGTCGATGAGAAGATTCGTCGTCTCCGACTGCACGAGAATTGAGGCGCGCGTGCGGCGGTTTTTCGGCTCGTCCGGATCGCACTTGCCCCAGAACCCTCCGGCGGAGGGCGTTCCCAGCGAAGATCCGCATCCGAGAACGGTGACCTTCATGGCGTCCCGCGCCTGATCTTGCCGAACAGACTGAAAAAATTTCCCGTCGTTTTTTCGGCGACGTCCTCGACGGAAATGTTTTTCAGCTGCGCGACCGTCTGCGCCGTCAGCGCGACATAAGACGGCTCGTTGCGCTTGCCGCGGTGCGGCACGGGCGCGAGCCATGGCGCATCCGTCTCGACCAGGATGCGGTCAATCGGCGCATATTTGACGGCTTCGCGGATGTCGTCCGCCTTCTTGAAGGTGATGATGCCGGAAAAGGAGAGGTAATAGCCGAGATCGAGACAGCGCTTCGCGAAATCCACACCGCCGCTGAAACAATGCATCACGCCTTTCGATTTCCCTCCGCCTGCATCGCGGATGACGCTGATGGTGTCGTCGTCAGCCTCGCGCGTATGGACGACGATCGGCAAACCGGCTTTCAATCCCGCTTCAATATGCGTCGCGAACGCCCTTTGCTGTTCGGCGGAAGGCGAATGGTTATAGTGATAGTCCAGCCCCGTCTCGCCGATGCCGGCGACTTTCTGGTTTTTCGTGTATTCGACGATTTCATCCGCCGTGATGTTGAGTTCCGCCGGCTCCTCGGCGTGATGCGGGTGCGTGCCGACGGTGCAATGGATCAGCGGCGATGCGTTCGCCGCCTTGAGAACGCGGTCGAACTCCGCAATGCGCGTGCAGATGGTGAGAAAATGCCCGACGCCTGCCGATTGCGCGCGACTGACAATTTCCGCCACGCCTTCCGCGGCAAAGTCATCGTCATCCAGATGGCAGTGACTATCGACAAGCATGGTATCTCAGGCCGTCTTCGCTTCTTCGGCGCTCTCGTCCACGATGCGCGGAAACGCGCCTGATGGTGCGGGCAGCGGCGTTCCGGCTTTCAGGGCATGCGCCTCGCCGATGAAAGAGAAATCGCGCTCGTTCGCGCCGACCGCCACCTGATCGAGGATTTTCTGCGCCGCATTCGGCGTAAACGGCTGGATGATGAGGCCGAGGTTGCGGATGACTTCCGCCAGCACGTAGAGCACCGTCGCCATGCGGGCAGGATCCGTTTTTTTCAATTTCCACGGCGCCTGCGCGTCGATATAAAGGTTTGCCGCATTGGCGGCGGAAATGAATTCCTCGATCGCCTTGCTGAATTGCAGCTTCTCGAACTGGTCGCGCACTTCCACCAGCATTTGCTGGCCCGCCTTTTGCAATAATTCCTTGTCCGCGTCCTCAAGCACGCCCGGCTGCGGCACCTTGCCCTCGCAGTTCTTGCTGATCATGGAGAGCGTGCGCTGCACGAGATTGCCGAGGTTGTTGGCAAGCTCGGCGTTGATGCGCGCCGTCATCAGCGCATAGGAAATGTCGCCGTCTTGCCCGAAGGTCGCCTCGCGCATCAGCGCGTAACGCGCCTGATCGACGCCGTATTTTTCGATCAGGTCTTTCGGCGCGATGACGTTGCCAAGCGACTTCGACATCTTCTCTCCGGAAGTGAGCAGAAACCCGTGACCGAACACGCGCTTCGGCAGCGGCAGTCCAGCCGACATCAGGAACGCCGGCCAGTAAACAGCATGGAAGCGCATGATGTCCTTGCCGATCAAATGCACGTCGCAGGGCCAGTATTTCTTGAACTTTTCGGCGTTTTCGTCAGGATAGCCGAGAGCGCTGATATAGTTCGTCAGCGCATCGACCCAGACATACATAATATGCTTGTCGTTCCCCGGCACGGGTACGCCCCAGTCAAATGTCGTGCGCGAGATCGACAAATCGCGCAGCCCCTGCTTGACAAAGCTCAGCACTTCATTGCGGCGGAAATCCGGCTGGATGAAATCCGGCCTGCTTTCATAAAGCTTCAAAAGCTTGTCCGTATAGGCGGAAAGTTTGAAGAAATAGCTTTCCTCCTCCATCCACTCGACTTCGGTCTTCGTTTCCGTCGAAATCTTCTTGCCGTCCGGCAGCGTGGTCAGTTCATCCTCGGTATAAAAGCGCTCGTCGCGCGTGGAGTACCAGCCTGCGTATTTATTGAGATAGATATCGCCGCTGGCTTCCATTTTTTGCCATATCGCCTGAGAGGCCTTTTTGTGAAAATCCGACGTAGTACGGATAAACTGGTCATACGAGACGCCAAACGAGTCGCACATGCCGGAGAACAGCGCTGCGATTTCATCCACAAACTGCTGCGGCTTTTTCCCCGCCGCTTTCGCCGATTTCTCGACTTTTTGCCCATGC
>JAGXAX010000193.1 GCA_018971405.1 Alphaproteobacteria bacterium
ATTTAGTTTTACATAAGCAAGGCCCGCTCCCCAGAGCAACTGGCTTTCGGGCGTATTGAAGCGCGGCGGCTGCGGAGCCTTGCCCGTCTCGACGGCTTCTATGACGTTCTGCACCTCGTCTTTAAGGTCAGGATCTTTTGTCGGGATACTGGCCGCGAACGCCTTCAGGTCATCAAGCGTGAAAGGCTGCGGGTTCTCGGGCGCCTGCGCCGCGCGGATTTTAGTGTTGAGAAGGAACCTGTGCCGCGTCAGCGTTTCGCGCAGGATACTGTCTATGCTTCTTCTGTCTTCCATGCCGGCCATACGCATTATCTCGTCTTTAAGGGTTCAAGCGCAGTCAACAAAATTACGGAACTCCGTCTTCTGGATACGTCGGGGAATCGGAACGATCTTTATGTGGGAGATATCCTATCATTTTGATGAAATAGGTAAATGGTGAATAATTAATATAAGATAAATATTTTTTTTATATGGATATATCGATACGACGCGTATTTTTATAGTTTAATTCCAACGCGTATTTTTTATGTATTTATAATCCACTTATCATAAACACAGAAATCATCACAGATATGCATAATAAAAAAATGTATTGGAGGCGCATCCCGCCCTGTAAATCTTCCGGCATCAGACGCGCCGAAGCGTCTTGCGGCCCAAGCCAGACGCCATTGTCAACATAGTCGGCATTGTAGCGCACCGCGCCGCCGAGCATCACGCCGAGGCCGTTTGCCATCGCGGACATCAGCCAGTTGGGGTAAGCGAGGCCGGAGGCGCTGCTCTGCCGCAACACGGATACGGTTTCGCGCCACGGGTTCACCCTCCGCACAAAAAGCCCGCTCGCGGCGATAAAGGCGACGCTGATCGCCGCCGGCACGATATTCATCAGGGTGTCCGCACCGCGCACGAACTGCCCGAAATATTTCCGCCGCTTGTCCGGCAGACCGAAGGCATCCTGCAAGGCTGCATACGTCACATATAAAGACAGGCCGACGGGCCCCGCCGCCAGAAGCCAGAATACCGGCCCCAGCAGAAACCGGTTGAACGACAGCGCGATAAACTCGATCGTTTTGCGGATCACTGTATGTCCGTCCGCGTGCTCTAGCGGCTCCCGCAGGTAAGGCTGCAGCACCGCCTTGGCGCGCGGCAAATCCCCGATGTCTTTCAGCACCTGCCGCGCGACCTTCACCGGCATCATGAAATTGACGCAGCAGGCCAGAAACAGCAGCTGGACGGGAATCCCGTAAACCATATGCGCTGTGGAACGGACGAGCAGCCCGACGGCAACCGCAAGGGCGCCCATCACGAGTCCCGCCGCGGCGCCGCGCACGATGCGGACGGACTGCGGCCGCTCGGGGCGGTTCAGCCGCCTGTCGATCTCTATCCCCGCCTCTTCCACCCAGTGGTAGAGGTACGGCTTGAAGCCCGGTTGGTACGGCAGCAGAAGCCCGATGCCGAAATGCAGAATGAGGAAAATAAGGACAAGCAGGGCCATCAGGGAGCTGCTATTCGCGCATGTCTCTTTGCGTGCGCTCCTTGCGCTCGTGGCGCTCCTGCGCTTCGAGGCTCAAGGTGGCGATGGGGCGCGCCTCCAGCCTTGCCACGGAAATCGGTTCGCCCGTTTCCTCGCAATAGCCGTATGTTCCCTCGTCGATTTTCTCGAGTGCGGCGTTGATCTTGGAAATCAGCTTGCGCTCGCGGTCGCGCGTGCGCAGTTCGAGCGCATGGTCCGTCTCAGCCGAGGCGCGGTCGGCAAGATCGGGCTTCTGCAGGTTGTCTTCCTGCATTTCCTTGATGGTCTCGTTCGACTCCTCCAGCAGTTCCGAGCGCCAGCGCAGCAGCTTCTGCCGAAAATATTCCAGCATCACAGGGTTCATGAATTTCTCTTTTTCTTTCGGATGGTAATCCGGCGGAAGAATGGTCGACGATGATTCCGGTAGCGAGCTCATGGCGAATTCCCTGATTTGATTTGACGATTCAAAAACTATAATGCCGTGCAAGGAGATGCACAAGACACCATAAGGAGTTATAACATAATACTAAATCAAAAATGAGGCACGTTGGAATCAACCCGCTCATGATCAGACACTGCCGCTTAGCGTTAATAATTTACGTAAATATAAAATCGCCTTTAACATACCAATCCTTAACACATAAAAAATTATAATGGTTACCTGCCGTTACGTCCGGCCATGTAAAGGGAACATGAATTAAAGTGGACAATACGCCGCTCAAACCTGTTGCCGCCACCGCGCAGGAAATGGAATATTTCGTCGCCGACGCCGCAGGCGGCGATGTCAAGGCTGTGGCCGCGTTTCTTGAGAAACACCGCGAAGACATCGACCGCCGCAACGAAGAAGGCTGGTCGGCACTGCGCTGGGCGGCGCGTTACGGCCACAGGCGGGTGGTGAAACTTTTGCTTGAAGCGGGCGCCTCTATCGACTTGAACGACCGCGATATCATGACCGCGCTGCTCTACGCCGCGCGCTACGGCCATACCGATGTCGCGCGCCTGCTGCTGGAAAGAAACGCCGACGCAAATAAAAAGAACAAAGCCGGATGGACGTCGCTCATGTGGGCCGTGCGGAACGGGCACAAAGACATGGCCGCTCTTCTGCTCGGCACCGGCGGCCTCGCCCTCGATGAAAAGAACGAGGACGGTGCGACCGCGCTCATGCTGGCCGTCTGGAACAGGCAGACGGACATCGCCGGATTGCTGCTGCAAGCCGGGGCATCCCTCCATGAAAAAGACAACGCAGGCATGACCGCGCTCGCGCTCGCGCAATCGGCCGGCGACACGGACGCCGTCCGCCTGCTCGAACAATGGAAAAAAAAGCGCGCCGGAAATCCCGCGTAAAAAATCCGCCGACGCGCGCGCGAAAAAAACAATTTCCTGTTTACTCGAAAATTAAAATGCGTATATTTTCGCCTCGGGGACGATAGCAAATACGATTCTTCAGGGGCGTGTTCGAAACACATCAATTCAGGCAAGCCTTCGGCGCAACCGTCGTTCCCGTTTTTTACGGGGAGCTGATTATGGGGACTTTTGACTACAATTCTTTTGTCGATTTGACGCACGTATTCGATTTGAAAAAAGGGCAGGCCGTCCCGCCGCAAGAGAAAGCGAAGGTCATCCTTTATTCTTCCACGATCCTCAAGTCCAGAAACGTACGGTCGAGATTCTTCGATCCGAAAATTTTCATACCCGAAGCGAAGCAGCCCTTCCGTATCGTCGCCGCTCCGAAGGAGAAGCCTGCGCAAAAAGCCCGCCCCATCCTCAGGCTCAAGACCAAGGTGGACATCGCGCCGCTCGTATCGCTCACGCGCCGCAGCACCGTGGAAGATCTTGCCGCCGCGTTCAAAGCGGAGATGGCGGTGATGCAAAAGAAAGCGCAAAAGGCTCCCGCACCGGATAAATCCGTCCTTGAAGACGCCTTCACGCGCCGCCGCCGTCACCCCTTGAGCCACAAGCCCTGGTCCGAGCTGCTTGCCGACATCGAAAAACCTTCGAAAAGCAAAAACTTCGACATGGCCGCCGCGTTCAAAACCGAAATGAAAGCTTTCATGGCGGAACAGGAAAAAATCGGCGCCGAGGCCGTGGTCGAAACGCCCATGTCGCAGCCCATCCGGTTCAAGGCGGCCGCGGAACGCAAGAACGTCATCAGCCCGCAGCCGCGCCGGCAGCCCATTCTGCGCACGCGCCAGTCGCTGGCTGCCTAAACCGTCTATGGTTTTTATGCGGATAATTGTCTATTCT
>JAGXAX010000194.1 GCA_018971405.1 Alphaproteobacteria bacterium
AAGAGCCGCGCCGACATCGCCCGCGCCGCGGCGGATCTGCGCGCGATGATGGAGGCGGGCGCGCCCGCGCCCGCCGGGGACTGGGCGGGGCTGAAAATTCTCGAGCCGGTCATCGGCTACAAATCGCGGCACGACACGGTGCTGCTGCCGTTCGCGGCGGTCGAAATGGCTTTCGCGGAAAAAGACTGAATCAGTAACTGGCCGACAGAGTGGGCGCGAGCGATTGTTGCTTCATCGCCGCGTATTTTTGCAGCCCTTCCATCATTTTTTGCGCAATCAGCTCCGGCGGCATGGCCTTTCTGGCCTTGCCAGCCGGAGCCTCTTGCGTGTGAAGGACGATGGTGGAGGCAGCGCCCTTCGGTTGAAGGGCCGGCGGTGCAGTAGAGGGAGACACCGGCCCTTCGCCAATTGTCCCCGGTGTTGTGGATGGGGGGGACAAAAGAGAAACGGATTGGGAGAAAACGGGTTGGAGGGAAGCCACCTGCGCGGGCGCCTTGCTCCATATGATGTTGTTTGCGGACGCCTGCCCGCCGACCGCCGCGGGAGAAAGGGCGGTCAGATTTTGGGCGACCATGGTTTGTGGCGCGGAGGTTTGTGCCGCGGAATTGTTGCCGCCGGTCAGTCCGGCGATGACGGTCTGGCCGATGTTTTTGCCGGTTTCTTCCTGATAGGCGATGTTGGCCGCGGCGACGGCGCCGCCGACCGGCCCGCCGTACAGCGCATCGCCGATGAATTCCGCCTCGGGGCTGATCGTGTCGCCGGTGATGTGGCGGTAGAGGGCGCCGATGACGGGGATATGCTGCAGCGGGTTGATGATGTCGAAAAGGTCTTTCATAAATCCGGCGAATGTCAGGTGTCCGGCGGAGGATGACGCGGGAGCCGTCGTTGACGACGATGCGGCGGCAGAAGTTGTTGCGGAGCTTGTCGCGGCGGCAGAAGTTGCCGCTTGCGTGCCGGAAACGGCGGTCGGGGCGGACATATTGAGGATGCGCCGGAATTCCGACCCGTCTGCGTCCGCGCCGGCGGCGACGCTGTTATCCCCTTGGTTGGCAAAGGGATAGGTCGCAATACCAGGCCTGATGGCGATATCTGGGTATGTGTTGGCCATATTCTTCCGGCGCTCCTTGTCAGGGTACTTTGCAAGGGCTATGCCAGAATGGCGGCTGGAGTTATGCTTTCCGATAATTACAGGGCGTGCAGCGCACGACCTCGTCGCCCTTCGTCTCGTAGAACATGATGAACCCGCGCGCGACGGAGGCGTCGAGATGCTCTTTTTTCAGGGATTTAAGGATGACTTTCCTGTCTTTCGCGGTAACGATGATGTCGTGCGGGTTGTCGGGGCTGATCGAAAAACTGATGGCATCGCCGTCAAACTCCTCCATCAGGGGAAGCAGAATAGTAAGCCCCGTGCGAACGGCGAAGAGGCATTCGTATTTGGTGATTGTCTCGACCTCATTCCACGACCGCGTGCCAGACGCCCGATTCGACATATCCCCTCCGTATTATCGAATATAGATTTTAGCAGAGACTGTCTTAATAAATCATTGTGGGATATAGTAAGTGGATGAAAGAAATAACAAAAATATTTTTGCTGCAAATCCCGCCGCCGGTCGGGGAGGCCTTGCGCGAACACCTGCCCGTCGCGGCGTTCGAGATCGTCTCCGCTGGCGCGGCGGCGGAAGCGGACATCGTGATCACAGGCGGTGCCGCGGCGGCTTTGCCGGGGCGTCCGGTGCTGTCCTTGTTCTTCGCGCAGCCGCACCGGTTGGGCGTACTCTTGCGCCAGATCGGGCGGATGCTCGCGGAGCCGGTGCTTTACATGGAGGATATTCCCGTCGGCGGCCTGCTGTTCAAGCCGCGCGAAAAGCTTCTGGCGCGACCGCAGGGCGCGGACATTCCCCTGACCGACCGCGAGGCGGACATTCTGGCTTTTCTGGCGCGGCACGCGCCTCTGGCCGTCGGCCGCGAGGCGTTGCTGAAAAACGTCTGGCGATACGGCGAGGGCGTGGACACGCACACACTGGAAACGCATATTTACAGGCTGCGCCAGAAGATCGAAGAGTCTGCCGAGGCGCCGCGCCTCCTCCTGACCGAGGCGGGCGGCTATCGTTTGCATCTGGCGGCGTGCGCGCTATGATGGATGGAGAAAGGGTTTCATCCATGACCGCGGCGCGCCAGAGGGGCAGCATCATCATCTATATCCTGATCGCCATCTTCCTGGCCGGCCTGCTGGTCGAGATGATGACGCAGGGCGCGACGAAAAGCGCCTCCTCCTCGCAGATCGACGCCATCGTGATGGAATTGCAGGGAGACATAAAAACCATCCATGCCGCCGTCGACGAATGCGCGGTGACCTATCAGACGCCGCTTACCGGAACGCCGGGTAATCCCAACCAGCCGTTTCCGATGTATTGCGCCAATAGCGGTTGCGCCTTATCGACGATGACGTCCGACGGCACCAGCAGCATCACCGGCACGACCCTGCCGCTCGTCGGTTGCCCCGGCGCGCCGGCGGGAGAAAAACTCGTCTTTCCCAATGCCGTCGCCGAAAACCTGAAATTGCTGGACGATACTTCCAACTACAACGTCACATACATCACCGATACGAACGACGGCATCCTGCTGCGCATCACCCGCGTAGGCACCGACCCCCTGTGGTCGGAGGCGATCACCCGTCTGGCCGGAAAATTCTCGGCTTGCGCCGCCAAGGTCGTGACCGCCAACCCCGATGCGCTCAACTATAACTGCTCCGGCGGCTGCCTTTATTATTGGATCCTGCGGAAGCCGTCGACCGTTTTCAGCTGCCCGTAGAGGCTTGAGCGCCTAGAGCCGCGCCGCCGCGTCTTTGATAGCGTCGAGGATGGGCTGTTCGTCGCGGATAGGGATGCTGGTGACGCCGCGCTCCTGCAGCCGGTCGAGGGCGGCGATGACGTCTGCGTTCAGCGCGACGTTTTCCTGTTTCAGAAGGGCGCGGATCGCTTCAAGAGAGAAAAGCGTGTCGTCGCGACTCTCTTCCGCAGGCGGTTCCTCTTTTTTGTGTCCGCTGCCTTTTTCGCGGTGCCTGTCGTCGGGCTTGCCGACGATGTCGCCCTTGGGCAGCGAGGGATTGACGAAGCGGTTGACCTTGGAAATCTCGTCCATGTCTTTCCGCCTTTTTACTGATAGAGGTTCATGATGCTCTGGCGCGTCTTGTCGTCCGAGCTGTAGTCATGCCAGAGGAGCGTCTGGTTGTCCGCGGAAAAGAGCATCACCTTGCTGACGGTGACGGCGAGGGGCCAGTAAGGGTATCCGTCGATCATGGCCGGTTTCGTGTCGGCGTAGCTCGGCGTGAGATAGAGGATCATCGGCAACTGGCCGCCCTTGCTGCCCGCGGCGGCCTTCTCGATCGCGTCGCGCGTCGCGGCGTCGCTGACCGGCAGCCACTGCTTGTCCATGATCCCCTGCGGCACGATGGCGTAGAATTTTCCGGCGTATCGCGCGGGGAAGAAGGTCGATTTCTTGAAATTGATGACAAAAAACCCGTGGTTATTGGCGTCGTAAGGGGAGAGCTGCACTTGCGTTTTGACGATCAGCGGCGCGGTGGTGTCGAGCGCGCCGAAGGCGTCCTGCATCTGCTGCACTTCGTTTTTCTCGATGGTGGGCTGTTCGAACGGCGAGGCGTTTTTATAAGCCTCTGTTTGCCGCGCCCAGCCGCTGAAATCCGGCGCGTGTCCTGTCAGGCGGGC
>JAGXAX010000195.1 GCA_018971405.1 Alphaproteobacteria bacterium
TGATGTCAACGCGCTTCTCGCCGCCGGTCTCGAACAAAAGCGGGATATCGAGCACGACGAGATCATGCCCTTTTTCCTTCATCGCCGCGACGAAGGCATCGCTCGCGGCGCGCACCATGGGATGCAAAATGTCTTCGAGCTTTTTTTTATGCGTGTCGTTACCGAACACGATCCGCCCGAGCGCCTTGCGGTCGATGCAGGCATTGCCGCGGTCGTCCGTTTCCAGCGTTTCGGGGAAGGCGGCGCTGACGGCCTTGACACCCGCGCCGCCCGCCGCCAGCAGCGCGTGGACGGCGGCGTCGGCGTCGTGTACGGGAATGCCCATGTCGCGGAACGCGGCGGCGGCGGTCGTTTTTCCCATGCCGATCGAGCCTGTGAGGCCGATGACCGTCAGCTTGCCCATGAGACGATCTCCTTCTCCAGCGCGGGCGTGACGGCGGGGTCGATGCCGAACCAGTGGCGAAACCCGAGCCTGCCCTGATGCAGCAGCATTTGCAAACCCGCCGCCGTCTTCAGGCCGTGCCGCTTTGCCGCCGCGAGCAAGGGTGTTTCGAGCGGGCGGTAGACGATATCGCAGACGGCCGCATCTTTCGGCAGGCCGGAAATGTCGATCTCCAGCGGCGGCTGCCCCTTCAGGCCGAGCGGCGTGCAATTGACCAAAAGGCTCGCGTCACCGGGCAATCCCTTAGTGACATCGCCGTTCAGGTTCAGGTCGCGAATGATCTTTACGGCCCTCGCGGGCGTGCGGCAGATGAAAGAGAATTTTTCGACGCCTTCGCTTTTCAGTGCCGCCGCGATGCCGCGCGCCGCGCCGCCCGCGCCGATGATGACGATATGGCTTTTGCCCCATGCGGGAACTTGCGCGTCGAGACCCGCGATGAAGCCGAAGCCGTCGCTGTTATATCCCCTCGTTTCGCCGTTCCTGATGACGACGGTATTGACCGCGCCTGCGGCCCGCGCGCTTTCGTCGAGCGCATCCATGAGTTCGAGCGCAGTCTCTTTCAGGGGCAAGGTCAGGTTGCAGCCCGCGAAGCCGCGCCGGACGAGATCGCTTAAGGCTTCGCGCAAATCCGCGGCCAGCGTTTCCCGTGCCGTGTAGCTCCCGTCGATGCCGTATTTCGCCAGCCAGTGGCCGTGCAGCTTCGGCGAAAGAGAATGGCTGACGGGGGAACCCAGTACGCAGGCTTTCGCGCTCATGTTCCTTCTTTCATCGTTGCGCGGTGCTGTTCGAGCAGCGTGAGGATTTCCGCTGCTGTCTCCTCCACCGAGCGGCGCGTGACGTCGATCACCGGCCAGCCGCGGCGGGCGTAGAACTGCCGCGCCTCGCGGGTTTCCGCCTGCACTTTCTCGGGGTCGAGGTAGTCCGTGCTGCGCGTCTCGCCGAGGTGCTTGAGGCGGTTGCGGCGGATGTCGATCAGCCGCTCCGGCGCGGCGACGAGGGCGATGAACAGGGGTTTTTTCAAATTCAGCACGTTTTCGGGGAAAGGTATCCCGGGAACGAAGGGCACGTTCGCCGCCTTGACGCCGCGCCCCGCGAGGTAGACGCAGGTCGGCGTCTTCGAGGTGCGCGACACGCCGACCATGATGACGTCGGCATCGCTCAAGTCCCGGTCGTTTTTCTGCCCGTCGTCGTGGTGGAGCGCGTAGTCGACGGCGTCCATGCGGGCGAAGTATTCCGCGTTCAGTTTATGCTGCAAGCCGGGTTCGGCAAGGCTTTCCTTGTGAAAGACGCCGCTCATCAGTTCAAGGACGGGCTGCAGAATGGACAGGGCCGGAATGCCTGCGGCGCGGCAGTATTTCTCCAGCGCGCCGATCAGCGCGTCGTCGACCAGCGTGTAGAGCACGAGGCCGGGATTTTCCCCGATCGCGGCGCAGACGTCCTGCAGCTGGCGGCGCGTGCGCACCAGTGGCCAGAAATGCTCCTCCGTCTCGATGCCGTCGAATTGCGCGAGGCAGGCCTTGACGACGCTCGAAAGCGTGCCGCCGGTGGAGTCGGAAATCAGGTGCAGGTGAACCGTCGCCATGGAGGGAATACTAGAGCAGATCCCGGAGAAATGGAACCGTTTCGTCGGGTGAAGATGCTCGCCGATCCATCTTTTGGAGCGTTTCCAGTCCTCCGAACTGGAAACGCTCTGGCGGATTCCCGTTGACGGTGATATGTTTTTCTTATGCCGCCCGACCATCATGGCCATGATCATCACCACCATCATCACACGCCCGCCGACTTCGGCGGCGCGTTCCTTGCCGGCATCGCATTGAACACGGCCTTTATCGTCGCGGAAGTGGCTTTCGGCCTGCGCGCCAATTCGCTCGCCCTGCTGGCCGACGCGGGACACAACGCCGGCGACGTTTTCGGCCTCGTGCTGTCCCTCGCGGCGGCCGTTCTGGGGAAGCGCCGCCCGTCCGCCCGCTTCACCTACGGATTCGGCGGCTTCTCGATCATCGCCGCGACGGTCAACGCCGTCGTCCTTCTGGTGGCGGTCGGCGCGATCGGTTTCGAGTCCCTGCTGCGCCTTGCCCGTCCGGAGCAGACGGGCGGCACGACGATGATGGCGGTCGCGGCGTTCGGCGTTCTGGTCAACGGGGCGACGGCCCTTCTTTTCATCAAAGGGCGAAAGCATGACCTGAACGTCCGCAGTGCTTACCTCCATATGGTGGCGGACGCGGCGATCTCGCTCGGCGTCGTCGTCGCGGGCGGGGTTGTTTTTTATACGCACTGGGCGCGCCTCGACCCGCTGGCAAGCCTCGTCATCTCCGGGCTGATTGTCGTCAGCACCTTCCGGATTTTGAAAGAGTCCTTAAGCCTTTCGCTGCAGGCTGTGCCGCCGTCGATAGACCCCGCGCAAGTGAAGGCGCGGCTTGGAGCGCGGCCTGGCGTGCTGGAAGTGCACGACCTCCATCTCTGGGCGCTGAACACGGCGGCGGCGGCGGCCTCCGTGCATCTCGTCATGGCGGGCGGGCATCCGGGCGACGCCTTCATAAAAGACATCGCGCAGGAGCTGGAGCATGATTTCAACATTAGCCACACGACCGTCCAGATCGAGCTGGGTGACGGCGGCACATCCTGCCCGTTTGCGCCCGACCATGTCGTTTAAGCGTTATTCCGCGGCGGCGCTGGTGAGCGTGAGCGTGGCGCGCAGGCCGGGACTGTTGTCCTCCAGCAGGAGCGCGCCGTGATGCAGCCCCGCCACGGCATTAGCGAGACTTAAGCCCAATCCGGTGCCGGGCGTGTTGCGGCTTTCGTCGACGCGGAAGAAGCGCTCCTTCGCCTTGTCGAGGAAGCGTTCCGGAATGCCCGGCCCGTCGTCGGCGATGATGATGGTGATGACGGGGGAGATGCGCCCGTCCGCCTCCTTCAGCGTGACATGGATATGGCCGCCTTCAGGCGTGTATTTGATGGCGTTGTCGAGCAGGTTGACGACCGCCTGCGTGACGAGTTGCTTGTCGCCGGTCATTTTCACCGGCCAGGCGGGGAGGTTGGCGGCGAGAGACAGGGACTTTTCCTCCACCAGCGCCGCGTAGAACTCGATCACGTCGCCCACCGTCTCCGCGACGTCGAACGGCGCGAACAGTTCCGCGCCGGAGCGCGATTCCGCGCGGGCGATGGAGAGGATATCGTCGAACATTTCAACGATACCATCGACGCGCATTACGGCGGCGGCGATTTTTTCCCTCGTCTTTTCCGGCAGCGCCGGGTCTTCCGC
>JAGXAX010000003.1 GCA_018971405.1 Alphaproteobacteria bacterium
AGCGGAGGACGAGTATATCTTCCCCGACGCGATGTCGCAGGACTGGGGCAGGCTGTGGATGAAAGATCCGGTCGCTCTCGAAAAACAGTTCGCCGCTCCCCCCGCAGCATCGGAAAAAGCAGCTTAACCCCGCAAAGGAGAAAAGCCATGAAGCTCGAGAACAAAAACATCCTCGTCACCGGCGCCAGCCGCGGCATCGGCGCGGCGATCGTGAAAGAACTGCTGAAGCACAAGACCGGCAAAATCTACGCCGCCGCCCGCAAGATGGGCGGCCTGCCGAAGTTCGGTGACGGCCGCGTGATGCCGGTCGAACTCGACATCACCAACGAGAAGCAGGTCTCCGCGGCCGCAAAAACCGCCAAGGACGTAAATGTGCTGATCAATAACGCGGGGATATTGCACTTCAGCAGCATGCTGGACGGCTCAATCGAGGATATCAAGGCCGACATGGACACCAACTATTACGGCACGCTCTCCATGGTCCGCGCCTTCGTGCCCGTGCTTGAAAAGAACGGGCACGGGCTGATCGCCAACGTCGGCAGCGTCGCCGGCCTCGCGGCCATCTCCATGATCGGCGGCTATTCGGCGTCGAAATTCGCGCTCAGCGCGCTCACGCAATCCTTGCGTGCCGAACTGGCAAGCAAGGGCATCCGCGTCTCGGGCATCTACCCCGGCCCGATCGACACCGGAATGGCGAAGAATTTCGCGATGGAGAAAGCCTCGCCGGAATCGACGGCCGAACTGATCGTCAAGGGACTGATCGCGGGAGACGAGTACATTTTCCCCGACAGGATGTCGCAGGACTGGGGCAGGCTGTGGATGAAAGATCCGGTCGCTCTCGAAAAACAGTTCGCCGTTCCCCCCGCGACAGCGAAAGAGGCCGCTTGACCCCCCGGCGGCGCCCGGCGCCGCACCCTCCAAAGACCCGCCGTCGCGTTTGAAAGCGCGACGGCGTGCTTTTTCCAGCGTTTTTTACCGGGAACCGGCGCCCGCCCAGATGTCATCCCACTGGCGGGCATAGTCGGCGGCGATGGCGGGAACGTTGCTGACAACCATGACGTTCTCGGCGTTGTCGTATTCTGCGGAATAGGTGTAATTGAAACTGCCGAGCTCCACCGTTGCGCCGTCGATCACCATGAACTTGTCGTGCATGAGGTTGTACTGCGCGCTGATGCGCACGGGGATGCCATGCTCGCCCAAATAGGCCGCGATCGGGCGGTTGTAGGGGTTTTTATCGAGCACGACCCGCACGTCCACGCCGCGGCCGCGCGCCGCGGCAAGGGCGCGGGCGATCGGCTTCGACGTGAAGGAATAGGCCGCGACAAGGATGGACTTTTTTGCGTCATGCACCGCGTGCTCGACCAGCCGCGACGCGCCGCCGCGCGGCGAAAAGGCGTCTTCAAGGCCGGCCGGCGCGGCGAAAGCCGGCGGCGCGGCGAAAAGCAGCAACGCCAGCATCATCAGGCCCCGCCCGCCCGTTTTCGGCTTGGCGCTCACGGGCGCGGCGGGCTTTTTTTGCGGCGCGGCGGCGTGGCGGCCGGCTTGCCCGCCAGCGCGTCGGAAACGGCCTGCGGCATCGGCGGCGGCGTGACGCCCGTGTTGCGGTCGCCGTCGTCGGCGCGCAGCCACTCGTAAGCGAAGGCGGAAAACGGCTGCGCGTCCGGCGGACAGAATCCGTCTTTCCCGCTCTTCGGCGCGGCGGTGTAGACCAATATGGTGCGGCCCGCAAGCTCCACCACATGCGGTACCACGCCGTTCACGCCGAGCGCCTGTCCGATGCTGTCTTTTTTGACGGCGAAGTTGCCGCGCAGCGCGGCATAATCGCCGAGGCCGGGAGTGTCCGGGATGGCATCGATGACCGCGGCGAGGCGGCGGCCTTCCGGCGTGTCGGTGCGCGCCCTGACGATATATTCCCCGCCGGAACGGTCTTCCAGCGTGAACGCCGGCGACGGCGGCACGGGCACGGTCTTGCCCGCGCTCCAGAAATCCTTCTTGCCTTCACGGCGGACGGAGAGCAGCAGTTCCGCCCTGCCGCCGCCGCTGCTGTAGTAGCTGTAGGTCGCGCTGATGCGCACGTCCTCGCCCGCAGGCAGGGCCGCCAGCATCTTCGGCTTGTCCAGTTCCACCGCGGCTTCGATCGCGCGGCAGGCGTGCTTGAGCCGCCGCTCCCATTCCTTCTGGCGCGCCTTGAGATCGGCGACCAGGGCGAGGCTGCGGCCTGCGGCGATAAAGCAGACGTGGTCGTTCGGCAGGTAGGAAAAGGCTTTGCGGAGCGCGCTTTTCGACGGCGGCGCGTAATCCGCGGGCGTCGTCACGCCCTCTTTTTTGACCGTGACGAGCGGCGCATTGCCGAGCCAGCCGCCCGCGAACAGCCGGTCGCCCGTGATCCGCTCTTCCTTTTCGTCAAGCAGGCCGCCGTCTGCAGGCACGAAATGCCCGCCCTTGTAATCGACCGGCACGTACATGAAGTATTCGGGATTCTTTTCCGGCGAGAGGAAAATATGCGGCGCTTCGGCATAGGCGCGCGGCCACGTCTGCGGCCCCTGAAACACCTGCACGGCGCGGGCGTTCAGGCCGGTCAGCTCCAGCACCTCCGGCGCTTCAACCGCCAGCCGCGCCAGCAGGCCTTTATAGAGCGCATTCCAGCTGTCGCCGATCGCCTTGAGGTTCCCTTCCTTCAAGACAGGCACGGTTTCCAGTTCGCGGCGCAACTCGTCTTCCAGACGCCGCGCGGCGGCAAGGCTGCGCCCCGCCAATTTGTAGACGAGCATTCCGTTGCTTTTTATTTGCATAACTTTTGTCCTTTGCCGCATTATGGCGCTTGAAAATTTTATGATTAATAGCGCCGGAATCATTCCTGTGTCAATGGCGCTGGAGAAGATACGCCATTTCCGTAAATATAGACATCGGCCTTTGCACGCCCATGTGTTTCCTATAAGCTGGGCGGCACATGAAGCACCGTTTCAACAGGCTCTCCGCGCCGTTTCAGCACCCATGGCCCGCCGTCCTGCGCGCGGTGCGCAAAAAGCGCGCCGTTTCACAGGCCGCACGGGAACAGGCGGTTCTCGACCGGCTGCGGCAGAAAAAATCCGATATCGAGAAATATCTTTACCTGTCCGTGCTGCAGGCGCGCGACGAGAAGCTTTTCTATGCCGTCGCCCTGCATCACGTCGAAGAAATCATGCCGCTGATCTATACGCCTGCCGTGGGCGAAGCGTGCCTGAAGTTCTCGCATATCTTCAGGGAACCGCAAGGTCTGACCATCACCCCCGCCGACAAGGGCGAGATCCGCCGGAAGCTCGACCAATGGCCGGAAAAGGACGTGCGCTCCATCGTCGTGACCGACGGCGAACGCATCCTCGGCCTCGGCGACCTCGGCGCGAACGGCCTCGGCATTCCCGTCGGCAAGCTTGCGCTCTACACGCTCTGCGGCGGGCTCGACCCGCGAAAATCCCTGCCGGTGATGTTCGACGTCGGCACGAACAACGCGGAACTTCTGCAAGACCCGCTCTACGGCGGCGTACGGCAAAAGCGCCTGCAGGGAAAAGAATATTTCGAGCTGATGCGGGAGTTCGTCGCGGCCATAAACGACAAATATCCCAAGGCGCTCCTCCAGTTCGAGGACTTTTTCGGCGACAACGCCTACAAGCTTCTGGAGGAATACCGCGACAAGACGCTCTGCTTCAACGACGACATCCAGGGCACGGCCGCCGTGGTGCTGGCGGGCGTCTATGCCGCGCTCAGGATCACCCAAGAGGAGCTGAAGGACCAGCGCTTCGTCTTCCTCGGCGCGGGCACGGCCAACATCGGCATCGCCGATCTCGTCGTCAAGGCGCTGGAAGAGGCGGGCCTGACGAACGAAGAAGCGCGCGGCCGCATCTGGCTGGTGGACAGGGGCGGGCTCGTGACCGAGGACAGCCCCAACCTCACGCCGCAAAAAAAGATTTACGCCAAAAAGCACGCGCCGATGGGCTTCCTTGAAACCATCAGGGAGGTGAAACCGCAAACGCTGGTCGGCGCGACCGGCAAGAGCGGCGCCTTCACGCGGGAAATCATCGCGGAAATGGCGAAACTCAACGGCCGTCCGCTGGTCTTCGCGCTCTCCAACCCGACGGCGCAGGCCGAGTGCACGGCGGAGCAGGCATATGAATGGAGCGGGGGCAAGGCCTTGTTCGCGACCGGCAGCCCTTTCGCCCCCGTGGCGCGGAGCGGGCAGACGTTCAGGCCGGGACAGGCCAACAACGCCTATATCTTCCCCGGCGTCGCGCTCGGCGCGCTCTCTTGCGAAGCCTCCCGCGTCACCGGCGAAATGTTCCTCGCCGCGGCCAAGGCCCTTGCGGCGGAAGTCACGCAAGGCGATCTCGACGCAGGCACGCTCTACCCCCCTTTGAAGGACATCCGCGCCGCTTCGGCCAAAATCGCCGCGGCGGTAATGAAGACGGCGGCGGCGCAAAAGCTGAATGGCCGCCCGCTGCCGAAGGACATTCCCGCGTTTCTGACGAAGGTCATGTACGATCCGGACGCGCCAGCCAGGCGCGCCGGCCCGTCCGCCGCCAACCAGAACAAAAAACCGCGGCCTGATCTCTAAATGCCCTGACCGCTAAACCAGCCCTTCCTTCTTCAAGTCGCGCAACACGGCCGCATACTCCTTTTTGATTTCAGAAAGGAGAATGCCGCGATCCTCCTCCAGACCGTCGAAAACCTGCGC
The DNA here is from genome assembly GCA_018971405.1 of Alphaproteobacteria bacterium. Lineage (GTDB taxonomy): Bacteria > Pseudomonadota > Alphaproteobacteria > Micavibrionales > UBA2020 > PALSA-926. The sequence goes on from JAGXAX010000003.1 coordinate 4,709, forward strand.
GTCGGCGCAAAGGCGGCGCAGCTTTTCGGCCCCCGCCGCCGCGGCGCCGCCCTTCATGGCGTGCGCGGCCTCTTTCCACGCCTTTTTGTCTTTTTCGGCGCGGGCTTTTTCCAGCTTCGCCACGTTCTTGTCGGATTCGGAAACGAAGGCCGCCATCAGCTCACGCTCGACCGCCGCGTCGCCCTCGCTCAGCTCGCGCACGCCGGAGAGGTCTACCGCGGCGGATGCGGCGGCAGGCATCTCCTGCGCCGGCGCGGCTTCAGGCGCCGGCGCGAAGCGCAGCCATTGCGCCATGACATCCTTCAGCTCGGCGAGATCGACCGGCTTGCTGATATAATCGTCCATGCCGTAGCGTATGCAAAGCTCGCGCTCGCCCGCCATGGCGTTGGCGGTGAGTGCGACGATAGGCACGTGCTTTCCCGTCCGCTTTTCGAGGGCGCGGATGTCCTGCGTCGCCTCGTAGCCGCTCTTCTCCGGCATCTGTCCGTCCATCAGGATGACATGCCAGCTTTCCGCCTTGTAGCTTGCGACGGCCTCGAGGCCGTTGCTGACGATCTTGAAATGGCCGATGCCGAACCTCTCCATCACGCGGCGGATGAAGACCTGGTTGGCGAGATGGTCTTCAGCGACCAGGACGCGCGCGGCGGCGGCGGGGATGATGCCGCAGGCGCTCCGCCGGCTAACGCGGGCGCGCCGCTCGGGCGTCAGTTCGCGCGTCGTCCTGAACGGCAGGGTGAAGCGGAAGACGGAGCCCTTGCCCGCCGCGCTCGTGACGCCGATCGTGCCGCCCATCATCTCCACGAGCTGCTTGGTGATGGCGAGGCCGAGGCCGGTGCCGCCGTATTTGCGCGCGTGCGAGGCGTCGGCCTGCACGAACTTTTCGAATACGCTTCCGATCTTGTCCGGCGGAATGCCGATGCCCGTGTCCTCGACCTCGCACGACAGCTCGATATGCTCCTTTCCCGTCTCGCGCCACGTGGCGCGCACGCTGATGCCGCCCTGCTCGGTGTACTTGATGGCATTGGAGACGAGGTTCGTCAGGATGCGCGTGAAGCGCAGCAGGTCCCCCACCACGTAAGGCAGCGTCTCTTCCGGCATGTGGCAGACAAGCTTGAGTTCTTTCCCTTCGGCCAGCGGCTTCATGTTGTAAACGACGCTGCCGATGGCGTATCCGGCGTCGAAACCGAGGCTTTCAAGGACCACCCCGCCGGTCTCGACTTTCGAAATGTCGAGGATGTCGTTGACGATGTCGAGCAGCGTCAACGACGAGCGCGACAGCGATTCCAGGAATTCCTTCTGATCCGCGCGCAGGCCGGTGCCCTCCAGCAGCTGCGCCATGCCGAGGATGCTGTTGAGCGGCGTGCGCAGCTCGTGCGACATGTTCGCGAGGAATTCGCTCTTGGCGTTGTTCGCCTTTTCCGCGCTCTCCTTGAGGACAAGCATCCTCTTGCGCGAGTCCTCGAGCACGAGCAGGCTGCGGTAGAGGAGCAGAAAGACAGCGATGATCCCGAGGAACGCGACGATCGTCGAGGACAGCAGCACCTCCCGCTCCCGCAGCGCGCTCTTTTCCCGCCGCACGAGGAAGGCGGCAAACCTGTCCATGCCGCGGTTATAGAACTCTGCCGACGCGGCGGTCGCCGCGGCAGCGGCAGGCAGACCCGCGGAAACCCTGCGGTACGCCGCCGCGACCGTCTTCCCGTAGAAATCCTCCAGCGGCCGCAAGGTGCGGTCTATCCCCGTGGCGCGCGCCATCCTGTCCGTCATGTCGGCCTGCTGCGCGGCAAGCGTCTTGTCCAGCGCCGCGAGCCTTTCCCTCTGTTCCGGCGTCCAGTCCGCCGGAGCGGGGTTTTTCGCCGCGAAGCCGGTGGCGAGGCCGCGCATCTGGGCGAGCGTCTCCATCGCCTGCGGCAGGGCTTTGACCAGCACGCCCTGCAGGTAGTTCATGCCCATGTCGGCATCGACGCCCAGACCGGAAACGTCGCTTAAATAGCGCATGAAGCCGATCAGGCTGGAAATATCGAGGGAATAGAGAGGAAACGCCTCGGAAAAGGCGTCCGGCCGCGCCGAGAGGTGGCTGCCGATGTCCTGCTCTATCGTCTGCCAGGTCTGGCGGAGCTCGGGCGTGGAGGAGCATTGCTGCAGCGCCGCGTCCATCCCCGCCAGCGCGCGCCGGATGTTTTCGTCCGCGCGGGCGCGCGATGCTGCGGCCGCGGCATCGCCCTGCTGCATGCGGAAGGTCAGGCCGCGCAGCGCCTGCACCCCGGTGAGAAGCCGCAGGCCCGCGCGGTGCTCGCTGATCCCACAGGCTTCCGCCCGCGCCGTCCGCACCTGCAGGCTCGCGTCCGTGACCGACCGGTGCATCAGCACCAGAAAAGGCATCATGAACAGGATTCCGCTGCCGGCAAAAAACGCCGACCTGTGGCGCGAAACGTTGAGGCCTCCGGCGAACCGGTCTATCCACAGGAAAAGCCGGTTACCCTCTCTTTTCCTGTAAATGCCGCCCAGCATCGCCGTGCAGAGGATCAGCCCCGTCACCATCGCGATGGCCAGCGCCATGACGTCGAAGCTCTGCCGCTGGTCGTAGCGGCTGTCCGCATAGGGTTGGATGACCGCCGCCGCCATGCCGGTATAGTGCATGCCGCAGACGGCGACGCCCATCACCAGCGCCGCCAGCGTGCGGAAGGCGTATTGATGTTTCCCGCCGTGCCGCGCCAGCGCGAAGGCGATCCACAGCGCCGCGCCCGCCGCCGCGACGGCGATCGCCGCCGACAGCGCGAAGATCGAGGGGATGTAGCGCAGGCTCGCGTCCATTTCCATCGCCGCCATGCCGGTATAATGCATCGCGCAGATGCCGCACCCGAGTCCCGCGGCACCCGCCGCCCAGGCGCGCGGCGTCAGTCTTTCCCGCCCGACGATCCCGAAGACGCCGTAGGCCACGGCCGTGGCGATGACGAAGGAAACGAAAGTAATGAAAGGGTCGTAATCGACCACCAGCCGCATTTTGTAGGACAGCATGCCGATGAAGTGCATGGCCCAGATGCCTGCCCCCATGGCGAAGGCGCCACCCCAGTGAAAAAGCCTTTTTTCGTCCGCCGTTTCCGCCTCGACCATGCAGCGCGTCATGAACAGCGCCACGCATGACGCGGCGCTGGCCACAATATAAGAGAGAAGAACCAGATCGACCTTGTAGGTTCCTTTCATGACGGGAGTGGCGGCCGGCCCATACAGGAAAAAATCGTGTAAAAATAAAGGCATCTGTTTTATTTTTTCTCCTTAAGGTTTAGTTAAAACAAATATTACATACTTGTAGTTGTGTTCCAAGCATGTTAGTTTCCCCTGACATGCGTTTTTTCAAGTAAAGAGCGGACATGGAAATATTCCAGCACATGAATTTGACAAAGTTCGACTTTCTGGTGAACAAAATCAGAAAGGAGGTCGAAATCTGGTGCGTGATCAACGTGATGTTCGACGCTGCGGCCAAACCCGACGCCGCCTTCGCCCTTCAGCAGCTGCACACCTGCTTCGGGGCGATCGACGGGGCGATCTTCCAGATGAAGAACGACGAATTCGTCATCCTCGTCAGGCTGGGGCGGGAGCCTGACCTCGACGTCGTCAAAACCGACGTCGCCAGAAAATTTCCGGACCACAAATGCAGCGTGGAGATCAACGACCTTACCAAAAACGGCCTGCAGGCCATCAATATCCGGATGAGGGCCGCGCATGCCGCCCGCGGCGCCAGCACGGCGGGAAAAGATCCCGCGGTGAAGAAGTTCTTCGTCGTCGATGACGACCTCTTCATCCGCAAGACCATGAACCGCCTCCTCTCCGCGGAGGGGCTGGTGGTGGAGTTTGCCGACAGCGCCGAGATCGTGGAGAACTACAAGAAGGGTAGGCCGGACATCGTATTCGTCGACCTGCACCTGCCCGACAGCTCGGGCATCGACGTCATGAACCGCCTCCTCGCAGAGGATGCCCGCGCCAATATCGTCATCATCTCGGCAGACAGCACCGCCGACAACGTGCTGCAGGCACAGGCCAAAGGATCGAAAGGCTTCCTCGGCAAGCCGCTGTGCAAGGAAAAAGTCCACCAGATCGTCAAAAGCCTCACCGGCTGAAGCGGGCGCGGCGGCCCGCTTTTCAGTCCTGCTGCAATCTGTCGTATTTCTTCTGCGCCTGCGTGATGGCCGGCTGGCTCTTGCGCACCCAGGTGATCAGCCCGTTCACCGGTTCGAGCAGCGTGCGCCCAAGGGCCGTCAGTTCATATTCGACGCTCGGCGGCTTGGTGGGATAAACGGTGCGCGTCACCAGCCCGTCGCGCTCCAGCGAGCGCAGGTTGAGGGTCAGCATGCGCTGCGACACCCCTTCGATGCGGCGGCGGATCTCGTTGAAACGCAACGGGCCGTCCTCCAGCGTGCCGACGATGTAAAGGCTCCATTTGTCGCCGAGCCGGTCGAGAATCAGGCGCACGGTGGCGCAGTCTCCGGCGGGCATTTCCGGTTTACCAGGTGACATAAATGTGCCTTCTTGCGGGGTTTTATAAAGTTACCTAATGTTCCTTTATATTGATTAATAATATAACCTAAGAAAGGAACCAAAACAATGAAAACCATTCTTCATATCGAATCGAGCAGCAATCTCCATACCTCCGTCAGCCGCGAAATCGGCGCGGCGGCGCTGGAAAGCCTGCTGCGGGCGCATCCCGGCGCGAAAGTGGTCAACAGGGATCTCGCCAAAAATCCCGTGCCCCACCTTGCGCCCGCCTTCGTCGAGGTCATGTACACCAAGCCCGATGCGCCGGAACTGGCCCTGTCGCGCGAACTGGTCGATGAGCTCAAGGCGAGCGACGTCATCGTTCTCGAAGCGCCGATGTACAACTTCAACATCCCCTCGGTACTGAAGGCCTGGATCGACCATGTCGCGCGCGCGGGGCTGACGTTCCAGTACGGCGCAAACGGCATCGAAGGCCTGCTGAAGGGCAAAAAGGCCATCCTCGTGCTTGGCCGCGGCGGCATGTACGCGCAAGGGCCGATGAAGGCCATGGACTATCAGGAGACTTACCTGCGCGCGGTGCTGGGCTTCCTCGGCATCACCGATGTCGAAACCGTCCTGATCGAGGGCGTCGGCATGGGCCCGGACAAGCGCGCCGAAGCGCTGACGAAAGCCCGCGCCAGAATCGCGACGCTGACGGCGCTGAAGGCTGCTTAGAGGCGGCGCGCCGCGCGGGCCGGGTCAGGCGTTCAGCTTGTACCCGACCCCCGGCGCGGTGATGATAAAGCGCGGATGCAGCGGATCGTCGCCGAGCTTCTGGCGCAGGTGCTGGGTGTAGATGCGCAAGTAATGGTTGTTCTCGGCCGAGCTTTTGCCCCAGACCTCCTGCAAAAGCTGTTTGTGCGTGACGATCTTCCCCGCATGTTTCACCAGCAGCGCCAGCAGACGGAATTCGGTCGGCGTCAGGCGGATTTCGTTCCCGTCGACCTTGACGGCGCGGTTCTGCGCATCGAACGACAGCCCGTGCGCCGTGAACGTCCCGGCCGCGGGCGCTACCGCGCGCCGCGCGCGGCGCAGCGCGGCCTTGAGGCGCGCGAGCAGCTCGCCGGTGCTGAACGGTTTGGTGAGGTAGTCGTCCGCGCCCAGCTCCAGCGCGGCGATCTTGTCCTGCTCCTGCCCGCGGGCGGAGAGGATGATGACCGGAATGTCGCTCCAGCCGCGCAGGCTCTTGATGATCTCGAGTCCGTCCATGTCCGGCAGGCCGAGGTCGAGAATCAGGATTTCCGGCACGCGGGCCTTGAGGTGCGCAAGGCCTTCCCGTCCGGTGAGGGCGAAGGCAGGGCTGAAACCGTTGGAAACAAGCGCGGCGGCGAGGAACTTGCGGATCTCCGGCTCGTCCTCGATTGCCAGCACAGAAATTTTCTGCGTTTCAGCCATGCGGCGGCTCCTCCGAAACCTTCACCGCCACCGGCAGCGTGAAACTGAAGCGCGCGCCGCCTTCCGGCCTGTTTTCCGCCCAGATGCGCGACTGGTGCGCCCTGATGATGCCCTCGCAGATCGCGAGCCCGAGGCCGCTGCCGCTTTTGTCGCGCGCGCGGCGGGTGAACTTCTCGAATATCCTTTTCTCGTCGCCGGGCGCGATGCCGGGGCCGGCGTCCGCAACGCTGACGATGATCTCATCGCCGCGCGCGACGGCCGTGAGCGTGATGGCGGAGTTTTGCGGGGCGTATTTGACCGCGTTTTCCAGCAGGTTGACGAGCACCTGCTCGATCAGCAGCCCGTCCACGTAAACGAGCGCCAGGTCTTTCTCCACGCGCGTTTCCACCGTGTGCGCGCCCTCCGGCACCTGCGACAGCGCCGCGCCGATCAGCTCGTCGATGTAATAGGGCTGCCGGTTGAGGGCGACCGCGCCGGATTCAATGCGCGTGATGTCGAGCAGGTTGGAAACAATACGGCTGAGGCGCGCGGCCTCCTGATGGATCGACCGCGCCAGCTCCTTGACCGTCCCTTCCGGCATGTCGTCCTGCATCAGGCTGCTGGACGCGCCGGTGATCGAGGCAAGCGGCGTGCGCAGGTCGTGCGACACGGAGCTGAGCAGGAGGTTCTTGATGCGCTCGTTTTCGGCGGCGACGGTCGATTCCCGCGTCAGCCGCTCCTGCCGCCGCAAGCTGATGGCCTGCCCGGAAATGACCATGCTGGTGATCAGCATGACGAGCAGCGTCAGCCACGAAGAGCGGTTGTACATCTCGAACGTATAAAGCGGCTCGACAAAGAAAAAGTTGTAGCTCGCGCAGCTTAAGGCCGAAAACAGCACCGACGGCCCGCGCCCGAAGCGCGCCGCCACGAACACCGATGCCGCGAGATAGATCATCACGGCGTCCGTCGGGTTCAAGACGACGCTCAAGGCTTTGGCGAGCAGCGTCGCCACGACAGTCACGGCGGCGCTGCCAAGATAGCGGCTGGGCAGGGCTTTTTCCATACCCGTCCTTTTTACACCGAAATCTCCCTGAAATAACTTGATTTCATGCGGGATACCTCTTTTTTACGCCTTTTTTACGGCGAAGCGGCCTATACAATGGGCGATGCAAAGCCTTTCCTATGAAATAAACCGGAAACTGGCGGACGACCGCGGCGACGGCCACGGCAAGAGCGCGTTTTCCGTACTGATGCTGGGCGCGCTGGGCGTCGTTTACGGCGACATCGGCACGAGCCCGCTTTACACCTTGCAGCAGTCTTTTTCCCAGACCGGCCTGCCGGTCACGGCGGCGACCCTCTTTCCCTTGCTCTCGATGATCTTCTGGCTGCTGGTGATCGTCGTCTCCGTCAAATACGTCCTCTTCATCCTACGCGCCGACAACAAGGGCGAGGGCGGCAACCTCGCCCTGCTCGCCCTCGTGCTGCGCCTGACCCGCCCGTCGCCGCGCCTCTGCGCGCTGATGGGGCTGGCGGGCATTCTCGGCGGCAGCCTCTTTTACGCCGATGCCGCCATCACCCCCGCCATCTCCGTCCTCTCCGCCGTCGAGGGGCTGCGCGTCATCGCGCCGGAACTCGCGCACCTCGTCGTGCCGGTCACGCTCGTCATCCTCGTCGCCCTTTTCTCGGTGCAAAAATACGGCACGGGAAAGATGGGTGCGCTGTTCGGGCCCGTCATGCTGCTGTGGTTCGGCACGCTCGCCGTGTTCGGCGTCATGGGCATCCTCGGCGCGCCGCAGGTGCTGGAAGCCGTCAATCCCCTCTACGCGCTGCACTTCATCGCCGCACGCCCGATGATGTCCTTCGTGGCGATCGGCGCGACCATGCTCGCCGTCACGGGCGCGGAGGCGCTCTACGCCGACATGGGGCATTTCGGCGCGCCGCCCATCCGCGCCGCGTGGTTTTTCGTCGTCTGGCCGTGCCTCGTGCTCAACTACTTCGGGCAGGGCGCGCTGCTGCTGGCGAAGCCCGCCGCACTCGCCAACCCCTTCTACCTGCTGGCGCCGGCGGCGCTCCATGTGCCGCTGCTGCTGCTTTCCGCGGCCGCGACCATCATCGCCTCGCAGGCCGTCATTTCCGGCACCTATTCGATCACGCGTCAGGCCATGCAGCTCGGCTTCCTGCCGCGCATGCGCATCCTGCACACCTCGGAAAAGGAACTGGGGCAGATTTACATGCCCTTCGTCAACTGGGCGCTGCTGGCGCTGGTGGTTTTCATCGTCTTCGTCTTCCCGAGCTCTGACAGCCTCGCCTCCGCCTACGGCCTCGCCGTGACGGGCGCAATGCTGATCACCAGCCTCATGGTCATTGCGGTCATGCGCCTCAAGTGGCGCTGGCGCTGGGCGTGGATCCTCGCGACCGCCGGCGTCTTCACCGCCATCGACGCCGTGCTCTTCTCCGCGACGACGACGAAATTCATGTCCGGCGGCGCGATGCCGGTCACCGTCGCCGTCATGATCTTCACCGCCCTCACCACCTGGAAAAAGGGGCAGGCCGCGCTCGACGACAGGATCGCCGGCCAGTCGGTCTCCATCGACCGGTTTATCCGCGAAGTGCGCAACAGCCCTTTCGTGCGCGTGCCGGGAACGGCGATCTACATGACGCCGCACCACAACAGGGTGCCGAACGCGATGATGCTGAACATGCGCCACAACAAGATGCTCCACGAGCGCGTGATCTTCCTGACCGTCATTTTCGAGGAGGTGCCGCGCGTGGCGCGCGAAAACCGCATCCACATCGCCGCGCTGGGCGACGACTTCTACAAGATGGACGTGCATTACGGCTTCAACGACGAGCCGGACATACCGGAAGCCATGAACTATTGCCTCAAGCGCGGCATGGACTTCGACAGCACGGCGGGCGCGTCGTTCTACGTCGGCACGGATACCATCCTGCCGGTCGCGGGCGGCGCCATGCCCTTCTGGCGCGACCTGCTGTTCGCCATCATGAAGCAGAACGCCTCCAGCGCCGCGGAATATTACAGGATCCCGGCAGACCGCGTGGTCGAAGTCGGCGGCAGGTACGAACTTTAACGCCCGGCGCCCGTCGTCAAACCCTCCCGCCGGCAATTTCGCCCCGCCGGCTGCAAAAATACGGGGAATTTCAAACAAGACGCAACAGTTCACATAGCGCCCCCCGGCGGGCGGAAGGCTTTAAAGAATCACCGATCGGCACAAGAGCCGCATAGGACTTGACTTGGAAGCGCGACAAGGGTCAACCTGGTAATTGGGGTGTGATTTATGGGCAGCATCTTGAAATATGACGGCCGGTATGTGAGCCGCGTGCTGGCACTCGTGGCCCTGTACTACTTCACATCGCGCCTCGGCTTCAGCCTTGCTTCCGTCGCCCAGCAGGTGACGGTCATCTGGCCCCCGACGGGCATTTCCCTCGCGGCCGTGCTGATGTTCGGCCCCGATATCTGGCTGGGCATTTTTCTTGGCGCCTTCCTTGCCAACATCACGATGCACGAGCCCGCCCTCGCCGCCCTCTGCATCGGCGCGGGCAATACGCTGGAAGCGCTGGCGGGCGCATGGCTGCTGCGCCGTTTCGCCGGACCCGCGCCCAATCTTGCGCACGTGCGCGACGTTCTCTGCCTGATTTTGTTCGCCGCCATCATCAGCACCGCCGTGAGCGCGACCATCGGCACGACCAGCCTTTGCTTTGCGGGGCTGCAGCCGTGGACGCATTATTTTCCGGTCTGGTTCACATGGTGGCTGGGCGACGCGGGCGGCGACGTCATCGTCGCGCCCCTGATTCTGACCTGGTATTACAACCCGTATCTGAGCCTTTCCCGCCGCGGCGCGCTGGAAGCGGCCGCGCTGGCGCTCGCCGTCGCTCTCTACGGCATCGTCATCTCCTCGCAATCGGAGATGTTCGGCATCGCGCAGTTCTACCCCAGCACCGTCTTTCCGCTGCTGATCTGGGCGGCCATCCGTTTCGGAACGCGCGGCGTGACGACCGTCAACTTCCTCCTCTCCGCCATCGCGATCGGCCTGACGGCGATGCACATGGGGCCGTTCTCGCAAATGCCGACCGGCCGCGTGCTCGACGTTTTGCAGACCTTCACCATCATCGCGGGCGTTACGGGGCTGGTCATGAGCGCCGCGCTCAGGGAGCGCGCCGAATCGGAAGAAACCGAGCAGGAAAGCCGGATACGCCTTGACGTGGTGCTGGACAATATCGTCGACGGGCTGATCACGATCGACGAAAAGGGCACCATCCGCAGCTACAACAAGGCCTGTACCACGATCTTCGGTTATACGGCCGCGGAAGTCGTGGGCCGGAACGTCAAAATGCTGATGCCGCAGGATTACGCCGCGCATCACGACGAATATGTTTCCAACTACATGAAAACGGGCAAGGCCAAGATCATCGGCATCGGCCGCGAGCTCGAAGGCCTGCGCAAGGACGGCACGCTGTTTCCCATGGAGCTGTCGGTCGCGGAAGTGAAGATGGGGCGCGGCGTCAGGTATTTCAGCGGCATCATCCGCGACATCAGCGAGCGGAAGAACGCGGAGAAAAGGCTGCAGGCGGCGCACGACTACCAGCAGGAAATAATCGGCGACCTCCGCCAGAAGGAAGTGGAGCTGCTGCGCTATACCCAAGACCTCAAGCGCAGCAACCAGGAGCTGGACGACTTCGCCTACATCGCCTCGCACGACCTCAAGGAGCCGCTGCGCGGGCTTTTGACGCAGGCCTCCTTCCTGCTCGAGGACTACAAGGACAGGCTGGACGCGGAGGGCCTGCGCCGCCTGCACCGGCTGCAATACCTGAGCCTGCGGATGGAGAAGCTGATCGGCGACCTGCTTTATTTCTCGCGTCTCGGCCGCACCGACCTCGCCGTGCAGGAGCTCGACGTCGGCGAAGCCGTGAGCGAGATCCGGCAGATGATGGACACGCTCCTCAAGGAGAAGAACGCGCGCGTCGTCGTGCCGCGTTCCCTGCCGCCCGTCGTCTGCGACAAGCTCAGGATGGTGGAAGTCTTGCGCAATCTCATCACCAACGCCATCAAATACAACGACAAGCCGGAGCGCGTCGTGGAAATAGGTTTTCTGGAGAAGGCGCGCGCGCCGCACGGCGACGAAACCAACGTCTTCTACGTCAGGGACAACGGCATCGGCATCGCGCCGGAATTTCACGAGGCCATATTCCGCATTTTCAAGCGGCTCGAGAATCCCGCCGCCAGCGGGGAGGAAGGCACCGGCTCCGGACTGACCTTCGTCAAAAAAATCATCGAGCGGCACAACGGGCGCATCTGGCTTGAATCCGCGCCCGGCGCCGGGGCGACTTTTTACTTCACGATAGGAACGATAGACATATGACCGCCTCCTATTTCGGACCGCGCCAGATTCTCGTCGTCGACGACAACGCGGATGATTACGAGGCGCTCGCGCGCGCCTTCAAAAAAACCGGCCTTTACGGCCACGTCACCCTCTGCACGTCGGGACAGATGGCGCTCGACAGGCTGAAAGGGGGGGCGGAACTGCCCACATTGATGCTGCTTGACCTGAACATGCCGGGTCTGGACGGTTTTCAAGTGCTGCAGGCCGTAAAAAGCGACGAAAGGCTCAAAGCCATCCCCATCGTCATCTGGACGACGTCCTCCAACGAGAAAGACATCAATGCCTGCTACCGGCTCGGCGCCAACGCCTACATGCAAAAGCCCGTCATTTTCGACCAGCTGGTCGAGTCGGTAAAGCGTCTCAAGGAATACTGGTTTGAAGCGGCGGTTTTGCCTGTCTCTGAGTGCTAGCATACGCCGTTCGGGGGTCTCCCCGATCATCGATATTCGCCAAAAATCATGGTTTACAAGGGGATATCCGCCGCTCTTGCCGGAAACGGCCGCATTGCGAGGCTTTTTTTGCTAAAACTTTATTGTAGTTTCATACAAGGTAAATCATGCCGCGTATAAGATGAAATTAGTACCGGCCGGAGATTTTTAAAAACGCGAACAGTTTTGGTGGACCATGACAAAACATGAAATTCTACTGGTGGAGGATTCTCCGGAAGACGCCGATCTGGTGCGCAGAACGATTGACAGGCACCTGCCCGGTCAGTTCAGCGTGACGCATAAAAAGAACATAAAGGATGCGGAATCCCATATCAAGGCGCACGGGAACGAGATCAGCGTCGTGCTGCTCGACCTCGGGCTGCCCGATACCAGCGACGGACGGGATACGTTCGAGCACATGAAGGAGTATGCGCCGAAAGTTCCCATCGTCGTCCTGACGGGGATGGAGGACCATGAGCTCGCTCTCGCGCTGGTCAGGGAGGGCGCGGAAGATTTCGTGAACAAGGGGCTGATACACGAAAAGCCGGAACTGCTGCGCAACGCCCTCGAATTCGCCTCCTGCCGTCACGAGCTGATCGGCGACGTGCATAAGAAGCATCAGAAAAACATCGACGAAAAGGACGAAATTATCGCCTGGATGAGCGGAGGGTATTCGGTCAAAATGTGAGAAACGGAAATGAATGGCACATAACACAGGGCCGATATTGCTGGTAGAAGACTGCGCCGACGACGCCGAAGCCGCGACGCACGCCTTCAAAAAGGCCGGTCTGGCCAATCCGCTGGCGCATGCCGCGTCGGCCGAGCAGGCGTTTGCATATCTGCAAGCCTCCGCGCGGCCGTGCCTTATTCTTCTCGATCTGAACATGCCCGGCATGGGCGGCCGCAAGTTCCTCGAAACGCTCAAGCAGGACGCCGCGCTGAAGGATATTCCCGTCGTCATCATGACGGCATCGGATTGCGAACAGGACATCAAGTCCTGCTACGCCATGGGAGCCAACGCCTATATCGTCAAATCCTCCGACCTTGCGGGGCTGGCGACGGCCATCCGCCGGCTCAAGGAGCATTGGCTGGACACCGTGGCGCTGCCCGCCGTCTTCGAAGACGGCGGCGTATGGGAAACAGCTCCCCTCCCCGCCGCCGGAAAAGACGACGGGCCCTCCGGCCACCGCGCATACGCCCCGCCCGATGAAAAGGCCCTGCTGACGCCGCTCGAAGCAGAGACTCTCACGTGGATTTCCAGAGGCAAAAGCCGCTGGGAAACGGGCGTCATTCTCGGCGTCAGCGAGGACACGGTGAAGGCGCGGCTCGAAAGATGCCGCCAGAAGCTGGACGCCTCCAACACGACGCACGCCATCGCCATCGCCATCCTGCGCGGCTTGCTCGCTCAGTAGGCTCCGCTATGCCATGGCCGCCGACCGGCAAAGCGCCGTGATCGCCTGATCCAGTTTCGGGTCCCGCGACGCCGCCTCCGCACGCGGGATGGAGCCGGCATAATGGCTGTTAATGCGGGAAAGCGTTTCGTTGACGAAGACCGTCCGGTGGCTCAACAGCCCTTGCCGCATGACCTCGCGCGGCAGCGTGTCGTGATGATACTGGCAAATCCCGCACAGCGCGGGCTGTTTTTGAAATAATTTTTCAAGCCGCCATTCATATTCAAGAAGTTTGGAAAAATTGTCCTTGTTCGCGCCGAGCTCCCACGTCATGTCTCCCGTGGCGAACAGCCCTTTATACCCGTCGCGAAGCGCCTGATTCACGGCTTCTTCAAGCTTGCGGATCATGGCTTCCGTATCGAAAACGCCGTCTTCGGAAACGACGGGCGCGGAAGACAGAACGAGGGCGCCCCCGGCCACGGCGTCACCGACGTCGACCCGCAATTCCTCAAGCAGCGCGCGCATCACTTCGACGACAGAAGGGCTATGAAGGTACAGGCAGCGGTAATGACCCGCCAGTTTTTCGCGTA
>JAGXAX010000196.1 GCA_018971405.1 Alphaproteobacteria bacterium
CGCCATCCCCTGAGCAAGCTTGGTTTAGTCTTATTCTAGAGGCGCAAGGTAAATATATTATGAATAAAATGCAGAAATCAAATTTCAGTCACGTTTCCAATGGCTTAACCTGTAAAACCTGACGCCGCCACAGCAGAAACAGCGCCATGCCCGCGTTGGAGCAGGTCAGCACCGCGGGATAAAGCCACGTGGAAAGCGTGTAATGCTCGATCGCGAGGATGGACGTGAAGGCGCTGGCGCTGGAGATGAAATAGCTGCGCGCCGTTTCCTGATGCGGGCGTTCCCACGATTTGCGGACGCTCGGGAAGTATCCCATCGTGTCGATCGTGCAGACGATCAGCACCGACCAGACCGGCGTTTTGGTGGCGATCCACAAGGGGATGGCGGAGAGCGCGACGGCGAGCGTGATCCAGTCGCCGCGCCGGATGTCGCGCGTGCCCGCCACGAGCGCGATGGCGACGACGATGAAATTGGTGGCCGAGGCGAGGGTGCGCGTCCAGGCGCCGGGGCCTGCGCCTTCCACGATCTGCGCCGTTGCGCCGATGCTGGAGATGACGCCCCAGATGAACCACGAAAACGCGTGCGGTTTCGTTTTTCCGCGAAAGATGGAATCGAAATAATTCGCGCGGGAGAGCAAGGTCAGGGAGGCGGAAAACGCGCCGAGGATTTCAGCATGGGACATAATTTTTATATTAATATGATAAAAGCGCGCAATATTCCATACAAAAACGATGCCGGCCTTCTCTCCTATACCGCAGCCGTTCGCGTGGCGGAACCGGCGGCAGGAAGACCTGTTTGCCGCGCTGGTAGCCGTCGATGACCAGTTGCAGGACAGGCGGGTTGTCCGTTGGGCGAACGCCGGTGTCGCTGCCGGTGCGGCCCGGTATTCTTGATCCCCCTTATCAAAAAACCCCCTGTAAGGGGTATAAGCCTTTGAAAGAAAATATCTATATTAATATTAACGCTTTGTTAACTTTTATCCCGTCCGTCAGGGTTTGAAAATGGAATGCCGGCGTTTCATATTGCCATATATATTGAACAAATATATTGCGTCAAAAAGGCATTTTTTCTATAAGTACAGCCTTGCGTTTGGCGGGCGTGGCGGAATTGGCAGACGCGCTGGATTTAGGTTCCAGTGCCGCAAGGCGTGTGGGTTCAAGTCCCTCCGCCCGCACCACTGGAAAGATTGTTTTAAAAAGAGGAAGAAGGCTTAAAACCGATGCAGATCACACAGACGAAAAAAGAAGACCTCAGGCGCGAATACACCGTCACCATGACGGGCGCGGAGATCGACGAGAAGATCAACGAAAAGCTGCAGGAAATCGGCAAGACCGTCAATCTGCCCGGCTTCCGCCCCGGCAAGGCGCCGCTTGCGCTGCTGAAATCGAAATACGGCAAGGCCGTGATGGGCGAGGTGCTGGAGATCGCGGTCAACGACAGCACGGTCAAGGCGATCAACGAGAACGAACTGCGCCCCGCGATGCGCCCGAAGATCGAAGTGAAGACCTTCGACGAAAAGGACGGCCTGGAATACACGATGGCGATCGAGCTTCTGCCCGAAATCAGGCTCGCCGACCTCAAATCGCTCAAGCTGGAAAAGCTGACGGCGAAGCCCGGGGCGGAAGCCGTCAAGGAAACGCTGGCGCGCATCGCCGCGAGCAACAAAGGCTCCGAGAAGGTCGCGGAAAACCGCGCGGCGAAGAAAGGCGACATCGTCGTCATCGACTTCGACGGCACGGTGGACGGCAAGCCGTTCCCCGGCATGAAGGGCGAGGGCTTCCCGCTCGAACTCGGCACCAAGAGCTTCATCGACACGTTTGAAGACCAGCTCGTCGGCGCGAAAGCGGGCGACCACAGGACGGTCAAGGTGACCTTCCCCGAAAATTACGGCGAGGAGAAGCTGCGCGGCGTCGCGGCGGTGTTCGAAGTGGATGTGAAGGAACTGCGCCAGCCCGTCGCGTCGAAGATCGATGAAGACTTCGCCAAGTCCATGGGCTTCGAGAGCCTCGCCAAGCTCGAAGAGGTCATCGAACAGCAAATGCAGAAGGAATACGATCAGGTCGCGCGCGCGAACGTCAAGCGCAACCTGCTCGACGCGCTCGACGAAGCGCATGACTTCATCGTACCAGCCGGCATGGTCGAGGCGGAGTTTCAGGGCATCTGGAACCAGCTCATGCACGATCACGAGCATAACCACCACCACGATCATGAGCACGGCTCCGAGGAGGAAAAGGCGGAATACCGCGATATCGCCGAGCGCCGCGTCAAGCTGGGGCTGGTGCTGGCCGAGATCGGCCGAATCAATAAAATCGAGGTGAGCAACGAGGCGCTGCAGGAGGCTGTCATCAACGAAGCCCGCCGCTACCCCGGAAAAGAACGTCAAGTATTTGAATTTTATCAGAAAAATGAGCAGGCGCTCGAAGGCCTGCGGGCGCCGCTTTATGAAGATAAAGTGGTTGACTTCGTTCTGGAAAGTGCTAATATCGAAACACGTCATGTTGCCATTGAAGAGTTAACCAAGGCTGCCGATCAGGAGTTGCCGAAGAAGGCGAAGTCTGAAAAAAAGCCGGGGAAGAAAGCTTCAAAAAGCGATGACGCAAAGTAAGAAACAAAAAAGAAGCCTGTAAAAACTATCCGGATTATGACTGAACGAGCGAGAGAACAATAAACAACGACAAGCAAGAAAGGCCCTATGAAATGAAAAATGATTTTAAAGCGACGCAGGACGAAGCTGCGCTGATCCGTCAGATGCAATCGGTCTACTCCACCGAAGAGGTTGTGAAAGCCGCCGAAGGCGCGGGCGTCATGGTTCCCTCCGTGCGCGACAAGGACGGCACGGGCTATGACATTTTCTCGCTGCTGCTGAAATCCCGCGTCATCGTGGTGAACAGCCAGGTCGAGTCGACGATGGCGGCGGTCATTGTGGCCCAGTTGCGCTTCCTGAACGATGCCGATCCGAGCAAGCCGATCGACATGCTGATCAATTCCCCCGGCGGCTCTGTCATCGACGGCTGCGCGATTTATGACACGATGCGCTCGATCAGCGCGCCTGTCCGCACCGTCGGCCTCGGCATGCAGGCCTCCATGGGTTCGATCCTGATGGCGGGCGGCGACGAGCGCCTGATGGCCAGAAACGCCAAGCTGATGATCCACTCGATCGGCAGCGGCACGCAGGGCAAGCTTTCCGAGCAGGAAATCAGCCTTGAAGTGACCCGCCGTCTGTTCGAAGACATGAAAGCCGTCTATATCCGCCATATCGGCCTGAACGAAAAGTTCTGGGACCTGATCTGCGCCAAGGACACGTGGCTCTCGGCCGATCAGGCGCTGAAGATGGGCTTCATCGACAAGATCTACACGGGCAGCAACAAGCCGGCGCGTTTCGACGCCGCGGCGGACGCCTTCCTCAAGGCCGCGCAGGACAAGCGCGAAGCCGATGTCGCGGGCAAGTCCACGCAGGAACTCAAGGAAATGTTCCTCGGCACCGCCGATGCGGACAGCATGGGCGAACGCCGCCGCGCGGAAGCGATCGTCGAGCTTTCGCAGCGTCCGGAGTTCTGGACCGACGAGTTGAAGGCGGTCAAGGCCAAGCAGGCCGCGGCTTCCAAGGTGTCCAACGACGACAGGCCGAACGTGGCCCAGCCCCGTCGTTACACCGATAAAGGCTGAAAAAAGTCCTTTA
>JAGXAX010000197.1 GCA_018971405.1 Alphaproteobacteria bacterium
CTCGTGGAATGCGGCATTTTGGCGATCGCCGCCGTCGCGGAAAGACACGGCGCGCTCAAGCCGGAGGACGTGAAGTCAGGCGGAGACACCGCATCTGCACCGCAGGAAGAGACGGCTGCCGCGCCGCCGCCGACAGCGCCGATGCCCGCAGGCGCGCGACGTCCGCCGCCCGTGACGGAATCTGCGGCCGCGGCGCAGATTCTCGGCGGGCCGCTCAGCTGGGCGGAAATTATCGGCGGCGGAGAACCCTCCACCGCAGAAAATGCGCCTGCCCCGACGCCCGCAAAGGCGCCGGATCAGAAGCAGGGGATTTCGTGGGAAAGTGCCATGGGTCTTGCATCACCGCCCTCCCCCGCCGCGGCGGAGCGGACATCCTTTGCGCCGGACAACGGACAGCCTGAAGAGGCTCCGTCCGATGACATGCCCGCAGCGCTCAGCTGGGGAGACATCATCGGCAGCGGGGAACAGTCCGGCGACAAACAACAATAACATGGCGGATTTTTAAAACATGCGCACGCTCCATGCATTCTGCACGCTCCTGCTCCTCATCACCGTCGGGCTTTTCGCTTTCGATCTGCTCTACCATTGGGCGATCTACGGGCAGGCCAAGGTCATTACCGTGGGCCACCTGTGGAAGGAAATCAGCAAAACCGGCTACATAAACGCCTCGGCCTATGCGGAAACGGTCGTTCCGGCGCAGGCGTGGGAAATATTCTCGGAATCGCCCGCGCAGATCGCCTTGCTGGGCATTGCTGCAGTCCTTTACCTGCCTCTGCTGGTCATGAAACTCTTCACAAAGAAGAAAGACCGGTAACGGGAAAAGCCCGGCCCACTTTTCGGCGGAACCGGGCTTCCCAGTGTGTATCCCTCTGTTTCCTCTAGATGACTTCGAGCATCTTCGCCACCAGCGGGTGGCGCACGATGTCCTTGTCCTTGAGGCGGCATACGGCGACGCCGGAAACGCTCTCCAGCTTGTGCGCCATGTCGCGCAGGCCGGAGATGCCTTCCAATAAATCGCTTTGGTCCGGATCGCCGGTGATGACCATCGTCGAGTTCCAGCCGAGGCGGCTGACGATCATCTTGATCTGCCCGTAGGTGCAGTTCTGTGCCTCGTCGATGACGACGAAGGCGTTGTTAAGTGTGCGCCCGCGCATGTAGCCGATCGGCGCGATCTCGATCTCGCCGGTGTCAATCAGGTTTTTCAGCCTTTTGAGGCCGAGGCGGTCGTTGAGCGAGTCGTACAATGGCCTCAGGTAAGGCGACATTTTGTCTTGCAGGTCGCCAGGCAGGAAGCCGATCTTCTCTCCCGCCTCGACGGCGGGGCGCGAGAGGATGATGCGGTCCACCTTGCCTTTTTCGAACGCCTCGACGGCGGCGCAAATGGCGAGATAGGTCTTGCCCGAGCCCGCAGGGCCGATGGCCATCACGAGATTGTTGCGCTCCATCGCTTCCATCAGCATCTTCTGCCCTTCGCTGCGCGGGCGAATGTTCTTCACGTAGCTCTGGTCGCGCCTGTCCATGCTTCCGGCCAGCGGATCCCAGTCGCGGCGGTCACGCTGGTCGCCGAACAGCGCGTGCACGGTATTGACGTCCGGCGCGCGATTTGAACGGTAGCCTGCGATTTTGGACTTCTTCCCCATTCAGTGTTTTCTCCCTTTCTGTGGCGGTGTACGGTGTGGTGGTCGACGGCGGTGGTTATAATGGATAGAGACGCGCGGCGCATGCTCAGGGCACAAAAAAACCTCCCATGGGGAGGCCTTGTAACTTTTAACAACGCGTGTGGCGGGGCTTGCTATGATGTGGCGCGCCAGAGCTTGCGTGCCGCGAATGGGGGGAAAGACATGCAGTCTTATCAAATCCAACCGATTACTCCCAAGTAATCCAACCCTGATTACAGGCTACACCGGAAGCAGATTCGTGTCATTAAAAAAGTTAAAGAGCAGTTAATGCTTTAATTTTTGCGAAGACGGGGATTCAATCAACTGATCAGAATGCGTCTGTAATATAACACGGCGTGCAGCGCACGGGATCGCGCTCGACGAATTCCATCATCATAATCACGCCGCGCTCGCGCGCCATGTTGATGATGTCGGCATTGACGTCTTCAAAAACGACGTGATGCGCCTGCGTGCCGGCGCGGATGGCGTTGTCACCCCTGATCGAAAACCAGAAAGGGCCGACGGCGTTGTTCATGTCGAGAACGGCATTGTGATAAAAGAAAAACGCGAGCGCGTTCTTTTCGTTCTTGAAGACCTCGT
Organism: Alphaproteobacteria bacterium; assembly: GCA_018971405.1. Classification (GTDB taxonomy): domain Bacteria; phylum Pseudomonadota; class Alphaproteobacteria; order Micavibrionales; family UBA2020; genus PALSA-926. The sequence continues at coordinate 2,259 of JAGXAX010000197.1, forward strand.
AATCCTGAACGACGGTCTCCTCCGCACTGGATGTCATGCGCTATCAGCCCGGATTGTTGACGCCGCCCGGAACCGGTTGCGCGGGCGCGGCGGGAACCGTGTGGGATTGCACCATGCCGGGGCTGGTATTGAGATAAGCCGTGAGAATCTCTCCGGCTTCATCCGGGCCTAACGCACCCACGGCGTCTTTTTGCAGCACGTTATCGGACATGGTATCGATCCCTCCCTGTATGGTTTGATACCATTATACACTATAACCCCCCGGAATCCTAATAAGGCGTTTTTATTTCTATAAAACAATGGGTTGGAAGGTATCTGTCCGGGTCAGACCGCCCTGAAAACACGGCAATCGCTAGGCTGCCCTGAAAACATCGTTTTCGAAGGCTTCTTCCCACGTGCCTTGCGTGGAGGCCTTGGAATATTCCGTCGCCCGGTTTTCGAAGAAATTCGTATGCTCGGCGCCGTTGAGGATCGCGTCCATCCACGACAGCGGGTTTTTGCCAATGTTGAAAACCGGTTGAAGGCCGAGCTGCGTCAGGCGGCGGTCGCCGATGTAGCGGATGTAATCCTTCACTTCCTGCGCGGTCAGCCCTTCAATGCCGCCCAATTCGAATGCGAGATCGATGAACGCGTCTTCATGGCTGATGATGGTCTTGCAGGCGTTGGTGATGTCCTGCCGCAGGTCTTCCGTCCAGACCTCGGGGTTTTCCTCGACGAAGGTCTTGAACAGCCGGATGACGGAGAGCGTGTGCAGCGTTTCGTCGCGCACCGACCATGTGACGATCTGCCCCATTCCTTTCATCTTGTTGAAGCGCTGGAAGTTCATCAGCATCGCGAACGACGCAAAAAGCTGCAGGCCTTCGGTGAAGCCGCCGAACACGGCCATGGTCAGCGCGATGTCGCGCTTTGAATCCATGTTGAACTGCTGCATGTAGTCGTATTTGTCCTTCATCTCTTTGTAGTTGAGGAAGGCGGAATATTCCGTTTCCGGCATGCCGATGGTATCAAGCAGGTGCGAGTATGCGGCGATGTGGATGGTCTCCATGTTCGAAAACGCCGCCAGCATCATCTGCACTTCGGTCGGCTTGAAGACGCGGGAATATTGCTTCATGTAGCAGTTGTTGACCTCGACGTCGGCCTGCGTGAAGAAGCGGAAGATCTGCGTGAGCAGGTTCTTTTCGGCTGGCGTGAGTTTCTTCTTCCAGTCGCGGATGTCCTCGGCCAGCGGCACTTCCTCCGGCAGCCAGTGGATGCGCTGTTGCGTCAGCCATGCCTCGTACGCCCACGGATAGTGAAACGGTTTGTAAACGTGGCTGTTCTCTTCAAGCAGGCGGGACATGGCTTCTTCCTTAACTGTCTAAATTTACTTCGTTCTCACCAGAATCTTTTTACCCACACCCGT
>JAGXAX010000198.1 GCA_018971405.1 Alphaproteobacteria bacterium
ATTAATCAATTTAAGTAATTAAAATAATATATTAAAAACATTAGATATTTTCTATCGCAAACTCCATTTCTGTGCCAGTATGTAAGCAGGTAGGCATTTGCCTGTGGGGGAATGGTGTGGATTCAAAAACGAAAAAGAGGCTGTGCGCCGATAAGCCGTTCATGGAGAACGGGATAAAAAATATTCCTGAAGTTTTCTCTCAAGCGTCAAACACGCAACGGGCGTTCGGAAAGCGAGAAGCGGAGTAAAGATCATGAAAAGAATTCTTTTGAAGGGTTTGCTGGTACTGATGCTGGTGACGGCGGGCATGTCCGTCTCCGACACGGCGCGGAGCGCGCCCAGCTACAACAAAACAGTGCGCCTGATCGCAGGCAAGGCCAGCACGGTCGGCCTGCTTGGCAATGTGTCGGACATTCTGGTGGCCGATCCCGCGGTCGCCGACGTTGGAACACTGCGCGCCAACCGCATCTACATCGTCGGCAAGAAGGTCGGCGACACGAACGTGCTGGTCTACGACGCCGTCGGCAACCAACTCGCCAACATCACAGTGCATGTGCGTATGGACGACAAAAGCCTGCAGGACGCGCTGAGGCAATTCTTCCCGCAGGAGAAGGTCCGCGCCCAGACCGTCCAGAGCAATATCGTTCTGAGCGGGGTCGTGTCCTCTCCCGAGGTTGCCAACCGCGTGCGCGATCTGGCGTCGCGCTTCCTGACCGGACAGGGCCAGACGCTCGTCGACCTGATGAAGGTCGGCGGCGAGGAACAGGTGATGCTGAAAGTGAAGGTGCTGGAGGCCGACCGCTCCGTGCTAAAGGAATACGGCGTCCAGACGAGCTTCCACGGCGGCGATCTGAAACTGGCGGGCAACGACGTCGGCCGCGTTTCCGGCCAGACGGCTTTCGCCACGGGCTCGATCATCGCGGGCGGCGGGCTTGCCAATTTCGTGTCCAACATCAGCGCGCTTGAAAGTCACGGGCTCGTCAATACGCTGGCGGAGCCGAATCTGACGGCGATTTCCGGCGAGACGGCGGGCTTCCTTGCGGGCGGCGAATTCCCCGTGCCGACGAGCAAGGACTCGCAGGGCAACGTCGTCCTGACCTTCAAGCAGTTCGGCGTTTCGCTGAACTTCACGCCGACGGTCCTGAGCGAAGACCGCATTGCGATGGAACTGTCGACGGAAGTGTCCGACAAGGACGAGTCTAACGCCGTGACGCTGCAGGGCATCACCATCCCCGGACTTTCCGTGCGCCGTGCGGACACGACGGTGGAGATGGGCAGCGGCAGCTCGATCATGATCGCGGGGCTGCTCAAGTCCGACACGCTCCATGCCCTGAACGGAATGCCGGGCGTGGAAGACCTGCCGATCATCGGCCAGTTGTTCAAGTCCAAGTCTTTCGCGCGCAACGAGTCTGAACTGGTGATCATCGTCACGCCGTATCTGGTGAAGCCCTATGCCGCGCCGGAGGCCGTGGCCGTATCTCCGCCCGCGCCGCCGCTGCTGCCGGGATCGTCGGGGCCGGCACCGCACGGCGTGCCGCTGACCGTCGCCGCCGCGAAAATGGACGAACACCCGCCGGTCGCGGCCGCGCCCGTCGCTGACGTGCAGGCAACGTCGGTCGGCGACAACGGCGTCACGCCGCTGACGCAGAGTTTCGTCGGCAACATGCGGAAAATTTATGGAAGCCGCGCGATGGAGAAAGTTGGCACGGGCGCGGGTTTTGGATATATTGTTGAGTAGGGAAGAGGGAACATGCGCATTCAGGCGAACAAGCTGATTTTTCTTGCGGGAGCGCTGGGTGTTGCCCTTATGGCATCTGCCTGTAACCCCGTGGTGCCGTCGCGTGTCAATACGGCGGAATTGCGCGTCAGAAAGCAAATGATTACGAAAACATTCGATGCAAGCCACGTCGATATGAACAGCGTGGCCGTGATCTCCGAGGATATTCTGCATAACGGGAACCCCGGCGTTTCACTGACCATCCCTTACCTGCGCGGCCACTATGCCGCGGCGGTCAGGATGGGTGCGGCGTATAAGCGCGCTTTCGCGGCGGCGGGCGTTTCGCATTTCTCGGCGGCACCGGTCAGGGTGGATGACCAACAGGACACGCGGAACGCCGTATTGTCCTACGAGGGGCTTGTCGTGCTTCAGGCTTCGTCCTGCGCGCGTCTGCCGGGCAATGAAGGGTCGACGAGCATCAAGGATGCGCAAGACTATCAGTACGGCTGCGAAATGCAGGCCGAAATCGGCAAGATGGTCTCCAATCCCGCCGACCTGCTGGGTCGCGCGCCGCGCACGCAATACAACTCGCGCCGCAACGGCGCCATCATCGAGCCTTACATGAACGGAACGCCCAACAAGCCGCTGCAGGGTTTGGAATCGAGCACAGTGGGGAGCAGCAGCGGTAGCGGCGGTTAAGAGGACATGAGCGAAGACATCACATCAACACTGTTGCCGGCATCGCGCGTCGATTTCTTCGCGCTGGATGACGGCACAGCCGCGCACGCGCAGAACCTGACGCAGGACTGGCGCTTCGCGCGCGTGGAAGTGCGGTCGGAGCGGATGAATATCGAGGGCGCGATCTCCCGCTACGGGGAATCCGCTTCTCCGGAACTGATCATCGTCGAGACGGACGACATCGGCGACGGGTTCATCGCGCAGCTCGGCAACCTCGCCGGCGTCTGCGCCGCGACAACGGACGCCGTGGTTATCGGGCCCAAGAACGACGTGCATCTCTACCGCAGTCTTGTGGAAATGGGCATCAGGGATTATCTGGTCAGGCCGGTGTCGCAGGAGGATCTCGTCAAGATCATCGCCCGCACGCTGGTGGAGAAACGCGGGCTTTCCGGTAGCCGCCTCGTGACGGTTGTCGGCAGCAAGGGCGGCGTCGGCACGTCGGCCGTGTCGCAGACGCTGGCGTGGAACATGTCCGAAACGCTGAAGCAGAAGACCATGCTTCTCGACGTCGCGGGCAGCGCGGGGAGCATCGGCATCTCGCACGGACTCGAACCGTCTGCCTCGCTGGCGGAGGCGGTGCGGCTGGGCGGCTCCGGATCGGACGACGACCTGAAACGCATTTGCCAGACGGTGACGGAACATCTGACCCTGCTGGTTTGCGGCGGAGAGATGATGCTGGCCGATCCGGCGGATCCCGACGCGGTCGAGACGCTGGTCAACCGGCTGATGCAGAAATTCCCCGTCGTCGTGCTCGACCTCTCGCACGCGGCGCAGCCGGTGCAGAAACGGATGCTCGCGCGCGCTTCGGAGATCGTCATCGTGACGACGCCGATGCTGTCCGCGCTCAGGAACGCGCGTACGCTGTTGAGCGAGATCAGGAATTTGCGGGTGCATGTCGAAGACGTGAGTCTGGTCGTCAACATGCAGGGACTTGCGCCGTCGGAAGAGGTGCCGCTCAAGGATTTGAAAGACGCGATGGGCATGGAGCCTGCGGCGGTGGTCGCCTGGCAGCCGAAGATCTTCGCCGCCAGCGAGACCGCGGGCAAGCCGGTCGGCCAGAACAAGGCCGCGGCGGACATCATGAATGCCCTGATGCCGCTTGCCGCCAGAGGCGCGGCGGTGGAAAACAAGGCCGTCGCCGCGGAGA
>JAGXAX010000199.1 GCA_018971405.1 Alphaproteobacteria bacterium
AAAGCCGCACTGCGAGCCGTGACACGACACCATCGCCTTTTGCACCGCGTTCATGCCGAGGTTCTCGACCGTGATCAGGTGCCGCCCGTCGAGCGCCGGCAAAAAGACAATGCAGGCGTTGATCGCCTCGTATTCCACCTTGCCGTTATCAAGCTTGCCGACGATCACCGTGCAAGCGCCGCAGTCGCCCTCAGCGCAGCCTTCTTTCGTGCCGGTCAGTCGTTCCTGCAGACGGAGGTATTGCAATATGGTCATGGTCGGCGGCAAGCCGGCGACTTCGCGCACCTGATCATTGAGCATGAATTTTATCGTATCAGACATGGCTGCCATGATACGGGAAATTTTCTCGGGTTGTCTAGCCACGAGAAAGCTAAAGTGCTACAACGAAGGCATGATAAATATCGACTCATTCATAGAAGGCTTGCCCAAGGTTGAGCTGCATCTGCACATTGAAGGCAGCCTTGAACCGGAACTGATGTTTGCGCTGGCGCAACGCAATCATGTGAACCTCCCCTTCAAATCAGTTGCGGAAGTAAAAAAAGCATATAACTTCAGTAATTTACAGGATTTTCTTGATATTTATTATCAGGGCATGAGCGTGCTTCTCAAGGAGCAGGATTTCTATGATCTGACCTGGGCCTATCTTGAAAGGTGCAAGGCCGACAACGTTTTGCACACGGAAATTTTCTTCGACCCGCAGGGGCACACGGAGCGCGGCGTCGCCTTTGAAACGGTGCTGAACGGCATCGCCCGTGCGCTTGATGGCGGGCAAAAGAAGCTTGGCATCAGCTCGAAAATCATCATGTGCTTTCTCCGCCACTTAAGCGAGGACGATGCTTTCAAAACGCTGGAGGAGGCCATTCCTTACAAAGACAAAATCACCGGCGTCGGGCTGGACAGTTCCGAAAAAGGCCATCCGCCTTCCAAGTTCGAGCGCGTGTTCGCCCGCGCCCGCAAGGAAGGCTTCCTGATCGTCGCCCACGCGGGCGAGGAAGGCCCGCCGGAGTATGTTTGGGAAGCGCTGGATCATCTCAAAGTTGACCGCATCGACCACGGCAACCGCTCTCTCGAAGATGAAAAACTGGTCACACGCCTCGCCGGAGAAGACATGGCTCTGACCGTCTGCCCCTTGAGCAACCTCAAGCTCTGCGTCGTGAAGGACATGAAAAACCATCCGCTCAAAAAGATGCTCTCCCTCGGCCTCAAGGCCACCGTCAACTCCGACGACCCCGCCTATTTCGGCGGCTACATGAACGACAACTACAAAGCCGTCGCCCGTGCGCTCGGCCTTGAAAAGGAAGACCTGCTGACGCTCGCGCGCAACAGCGTCGCGGCCAGCTTTCTCGCCGACGCGGAAAAAGAAGCCCTGCTTCGGAAAGTGAATGCCTATGCAACACGCGCATAAGGGAGCCCACGCCTGCTGCCACCACAAGCCGGAACCGCAACCAGAGCCGGAAGCACCTGCTTGCTGCCGCCATCGTGCCACGCCCGCAGCCGCCATTCCCCTCGATGAAACCGCCATTTATACCTGCCCGATGCACCCAGAAGTGCGCAAAAAAGGCCCAGGCACCTGCCCGAAATGCGGCATGGCTCTGGAACCAGAGACGGTTTCCTTGAGCGACGCGCCCGATCCCGAACTCGCGGACATGACCCGCCGCTTCTGGATTTGCGCCGCCTTGTCCGCGCCGCTCGTCGTCATCGCCATGGGGCATTTGCACATGCCGCATACCGTTTGGGCGCAACTCGCCCTCGCCACACCCGTGGTATTGTGGGGTGGCGCGCCGTTTTTCGTCCGCGGCTGGCAGTCGCTTGTCAACCGCAGCCTCAACATGTTCACGCTGATCGCGCTCGGCACGGGCGCGGCTTACATATATAGTCTTTACGTCGCGTTCACCGGCGGGCACGCCGTTTATTTCGAGTCCGCTGCCGTGATCACAGCACTCGTCGCGCTCGGGCAGGTGCTGGAACTCAAAGCCCGTGCGCAAACAGGAAAAGCCCTGCGCGCCCTGCTCGATCTCGCGCCACAAACGGCGCGCATCGTCAATAAAGACGGCACCGAAACTCAGGTTCCGCTGTATGAAGTGCAGGCCGGCCACGCCCTGCGCGTCCGCCCGGGCGAAAAAATCCCCGTCGACGGCACGGTGATCGACGGCGCGAGCTCCGTCGATGAATCCATGGTCACGGGCGAGCCCATGCCGGTCGCAAAAATCATCGGCGACAAGGTGATCGGCGCGACCATCAACGGCACCGGCTCTTTCGTCATGCACGCCGAGCATGTCGGGCGCGAAACCGTGCTGGCGCAGATCGTCGAGATGGTCGGCAAGGCGCAGCGCAGCCGCGCCTCCGTGCAAAGGCTCGCCGACGCCGTCTCGGGCTGGTTCGTGCCCGCCGTCATCCTTTCATCCATCGTGACCGCCTTCGTCTGGTGGCATTTCGGGCCGGAGCCGAAACTCGCCCACGCGCTGATCAACGCCGTCGCCGTGCTGATCATCGCCTGCCCCTGCGCGCTGGGTCTGGCCACGCCGATGGCCGTGATGGTCGGCGTCGGCCGCGGCGCGAGCAAAGGCATCCTCATCAAAAATGCCGAAGCGCTCGAAACGCTCGACAAAATCGACACGCTCGTCATCGACAAAACCGGCACGCTGACCGAAGGCAAGCCGAAGCTCGTCTCCGTTACCGCTGCGGAAGGCTTTGAAGAGACCGCACTTCTGCGCCTTGCCGCCAGTCTCGAAGGCTACAGCGAGCATCCGCTCGGCCTCGCCGTCGTCCGCGCCGCGATGGAACAGGATATTCGCCCCGCGCCCGTGGAAAGCTTTAATTCCGTCACCGGCAAGGGCATCACCGGCATCATAGAAGGGCAGCCCATCGTGCTTGGCAACGCCGTCTTCCTGGAGTCTCTCGGCATCGGCACTGAAACACTGCGCAAAACGGCGGATGCCATGCGCCAGAAGGGGCAAACAGTCATTTTTGCCGCCGTGAACGGACAGTCCGCCGGACTGCTCGCCGTCGCCGACCCCGTCAAGCCGACCTCCGCCGAGGCCGTGAAACTGCTGCATGCGTCGGGCCTGCGCATCGTCATGCTCACCGGCGACAACCAGACGACCGCGGAGGCCGTGGGGCGCAAGCTCGGCATCGTGGAGATCGAGGCAGGCGTCACGCCGGAGCGCAAGAGCCTCGTCGTCAAGGAAATAAAATCCCGCAAGCACACAGTCGCCATGGCAGGCGACGGCATCAACGACGCGCCCGCCCTTAGCGTAGCCGACGTCGGCATCGCCATGGGCAACGGCACGGACGTGGCGATCGAATGCGCGGGCATCACATTGCTCAAAGGCGACCTGATGGGCATCGTCCGTGCGCGGGCTTTAAGCCGCGCGGTAATGAAGAATATCCGTCAGAACCTCTTCTTCGCCTTCGTCTATAACACGCTCGGCATTCCGCTGGCGGCGGGCGTGTTCTACCCCCACTTTGGCCTTCTGCTCAGCCCGGTGATCGCCAGCGCTGCTATGTCGCTCAGTTCCGTCTCGGTGATCGGCAATGCACTACGGCTTCGCTGCGTAAAAATATAAATACAAATCAAATATA
>JAGXAX010000200.1 GCA_018971405.1 Alphaproteobacteria bacterium
TGCCTGAGCCGACGTGGGCGAAAGTCTCGTTCCCGCCCATCGACTATCAGGACGCTTACTATTACGCCGCGCCGAAAACCGCGCCCCAGCCCAAAAGCCTCGACGAAGTAGATCCGAAATTGCTGGAGACATACAAAAAGCTCGGCATTCCCCTGAAAGAGCAGGAAATGCTGGCGGGCGTCGCGGTCGATGCGGTGTTCGACAGCGTTTCCGTGGCGACGACCTTCCGCCAGAAGCTGGCGGACGCCGGCGTCGTATTTTGCTCCATCTCCGAAGCCGTGCGGAAATATCCCGATCTGGTCAAAAAATACATGGGTTCCGGGGTGCCTTATACGGACAACAAGCACGCCTGTCTCAACGCCGCCGTTTTCACCGACGGCACGTTCGTCCATGTGCCGGAGGGCGTGCGCTGCCCGATGGAACTTTCCACCTACTTCCGCATCAACGAGGCCAAGACGGGGCAGTTCGAGCGCACGCTGATCGTCGCGGAAAAGGGCGCCTACGTCAGCTATCTCGAAGGCTGCACCGCGCCGATGCGCGACGAAAACCAGCTCCATGCCGCCGTGGTCGAGCTGATCGCGATGGAAGACGCGGAGATCAAGTATTCCACGGTGCAGAACTGGTATCCGGGCGACGAGAACGGCAAGGGCGGGATTTACAATTTCGTCACCAAGCGCGGGATTTGCAAGGGCGCGCGCGCCAAGATTTCGTGGACGCAGGTCGAAACCGGCTCCGCCATCACGTGGAAATATCCGAGCTGCATCTTGCAGGGCGATGACAGCGTCGGCGAGTTTTATTCCGTCGCGCTGACGAACAATTACCAGCAGGCCGATACGGGGACGAAGATGATCCATATCGGCAAGAACACCAAATCGCGCATCATCTCCAAGGGCATATCGGCGGGAAACTCCAACAACACCTATCGCGGCCTTGTGCGCATCTCGGCCAAGGCGGAGAACGCCCGTAATTTCACGCAGTGCGACAGTTTGCTGATCGGCAGCGATTGCGGCGCGCACACCGTGCCTTACATCGAGAACAAAAATATGAGCGCGACGCTGGAGCACGAAGCATCGACCTCGAAGATCGGCGAAGACCAGCTCTTTTACTGCCGCCAGCGCGGCATCGGCGAAGAGGAGGCGGTCGCGCTGATCGTCAACGGCTTCTGCCGCGAGGTGTTGCAGCAGATGCCGATGGAATTCGCCGTCGAGGCGCAAAAACTGGTCGCGATTTCGCTTGAGGGAGCTGTGGGATGACAATGCTTAAAATCGAAAACCTTCATGCGGAAGTCGGCGGACGCGAAGTGCTGAAAGGCATCAATCTCACTGTCAATGCGGGCGAAGTGCATGCCGTGATGGGGCCGAACGGCTCCGGCAAATCGACACTGTCTTACGTTCTTGCCGGACGTCCGGGCTATGAAGTGACAAAAGGAAAAGTCACGTTTCTGGGGCAAGACCTGCTTGCGATGGCGCCGGAAGACCGCGCGGCGGCGGGGATGTTCCTCGCGTTCCAGTATCCGGTCGAAATTCCGGGCGTGAGCACGACGACGTTCTTGAAAACCGCGCTCAACGCCATCCGCAAAAAGCGCGGCGAGAAGGAGATTTCTCCGGTCGATTTTCTCAAATTGCAAAAAGAAAAAATGGCCGCGCTCGGCATGGACGCGGAAATGCTCAGGCGTGGCGTCAACGTCGGCTTTTCGGGCGGCGAGAAGAAGCGCAACGAAGCGCTGCAAATGGCGATGCTCCAGCCGAAGCTGGCCATCCTCGACGAAACCGACAGCGGGCTGGATATCGACGCGCTGAAAGTCGTGGCCGAAGGCGTCAACGCGCTGCGCTCGCAAGACCGTGCGTTCCTTGTCATCACGCACTATCAGCGCCTGCTCGACCATATCAGGCCGGACATCGTGCATGTGCTGGCACAAGGCAGGATACAAAAGACCGGCGGGCCGGAACTGGCGCTGGCGCTGGAAGAAAAAGGCTATGCGGAATTTTACGGAGATGCCGCGTGAAACCGTTCCTCCAACAGGAAGCTGTCGATGAAACGACGCTGCCGTGGCTCGAAGACGCGCAGAAGCTGGGCGAGCAGCCCGCGGCGGACTGGGTGCGCGCGCTGCGCCATACGGGTGCCGAAGCGTTTTCGCACGCCGGATTCCCGCAGCCGGGGCGCGAAGGTTGGCAATACACGTCCCTCCGCCCGCTGACGCAGGCGCGCTTCCATTACGCGCCGGAGCCTGTAAAATTCGATGTCAAGGTTTTGCCGCCGCAGCTTCTACAGGATTCTGCGCGCATCGTGCTGGTCAACGGCCAGTATCAACCGGATTTGAGCGCCGCGCCACAAGGCGTGACGGTCATGAGCCTGATGGACGCCTCGGTGCAGATCGAAGGGCTCGAGGAGCATCTCGTCACGGTGGGCGATCTTGCCGCCGCGCCGTTCAAGGCGCTCAACGCGGCCTACATGCACGATGGCGCGGTGGTGGCCGTGAAGGATGACGCGGACATCGCGCAGCCGCTTGAAGTCTTGTTTTACAACATCGGCTCCGCCGCGGAATCTCCGGCCATCCATCCGCGCTGCCTTTACTGGCTCGGCAAAAACAGTGGTCTGACTGTGATCGAGCGGCACGCCGGTATGGGCGCCTACTTTACCAATATATACACGGGAATCGCATTGGAACCGGCAGCGCGACTGAAGCTTTATAAATTAGAGGAAGAAAGCGCCGCCGCCTGCCATTTTTCTTATACGGCCCTTCAGCAGCAAAAAGACTCGTCTTTTGAAGGATTTAACTATGCGGCAGGCGGAAAGCTGGTGAGGCAGGAATATCAAAACCTATTGATTGATTCTGGAATTTCATGTAGGGTGAGCGGCGTTTATTTGTTAAAAGATCAGCAATGTCATGATTTTACGGTTTTGACTGATCATTTTGAACCGGACGGAAAATCCGTCCAGCATTTTAAAGGAGTGGTCGATGATCAGGCTCGTTCAGTTTTCCAAGGGAAAATACATGTACGTCGTGCTGCACAAAAAACAGATGGCAACCAACTTAATCATGCGCTACTGCTGTCCGAAAAAGCAGAAGCAAGCTTTAAGCCGGAGCTAGAAATATACGCCGACGACGTGAAGTGCAGCCATGGCGCCGCGTCGGGGCAGCTTGATGATGACGCCTTGTTCTATTTGCAAAGCCGCGGCATCCCTTTAGCGCAAGCCAAATCCCTTTTGATTGAATCATTCTTGAACGCCGCGCTGGCGGAGGTGAGTTTTGCGCCCGCGCGCGAAGTCTATGAGGAACGGATCAGGGCATGGCTCAGGCATTGAACATGGTGAAAAGCGCACTTGACCTGAAGGGCGATTTCCCCGCGCTGGCGCAGAGCGTCAACGGCAAGCCGGTTGTCTATCTCGACAGCGCCGCCTCCGCGCAAACGCCGCAAGCCGTCATCGACGCGATGGACCGCGTGATGCGCGAGCACTACGCCAACGTGCACCGCGGCGTTTATACCTTCAGTGCGGAGACGAGCGCGGCGTTCGAGGGCGCGCGCGGTAAAATCGCCCGGTTCATCAATGCGGCGTCGGAAAAAGAAATCGTCTTCAC
>JAGXAX010000201.1 GCA_018971405.1 Alphaproteobacteria bacterium
ATTTAAAGCCTTATTTATAAGGCTTTAATGCAAAAGCCCGCTCCGGAAACGGGGCGGGCTTTTTGCTGTGCGGCGCGGCTTTCAGCCTTTCTTCGCTGTGAGGAAATAATTCACGTCCACGTCCGCCACGCCCGCGCTGAAGACGCCGGTCAGTGGGTTGTAAACAAGGCCGCTGATGTCGGTGATCGTGAATCCATCTTCCTCCAACGGTCGCGCCAGTTCCGACGGTTTGACGAATTTCTTCCAGTCGTGCGTGCCGACGGGCAGCCAGCGCAGGACGTGTTCCGCCGCGACGATGCCGAGCAGGTATGATTTTGCCGTGCGGTTGAGAGTGGAGAAGATGACCAGCCCGCCCTTTCCGACCAGTCTGCCGCAGGCGGAGAGGAACAGCGGCAAGTCGTCAACGTGCTCGACGATTTCCAGCGCCGTCACGACGTCGAAGGTTTTTTTCTCCGTCGCGAGGTCTTCCGCCGTCGTCGCCTGATAGTTGACGGCGAGGCCGTGCGCGCGGGCATGGGCTTTCGCCGCCCTGATGTTCTTCGCCGCGGCATCGATGCCTGTTACGTCCGCGCCGAGCCGCGCGAACGGCTCCGCCACCAGCCCGCCGCCGCAGCCGACGTCGAGCATGCGCAGCCCCTTGAAAGGGGTGTAGTCGGCGTTGTCGCGTCCGAAGTGCGCGCAGATATGTTCCCTCAGATATCCCAGCCTGGCGGGGTTCATCCGGTGCAAGGGTTTGAGCGGGCCGTTCTCGTCCCACCATTGCGCCGCGAGCGAATCAAACTGCCGCACTTCAGCGGCATTGATGGTGCTGCGGTGCAATTTTTTTCGGGCGGTTTTTGCTGCTTTCGGCATGATTTTTTTCCTTACATATATTTGTTTTTAAACGATTTTCCAGCAAACGCAACCATAGATTAAGGCTTCGTTAAAAGACCCCTAAAATGCAACATATTTTCCTTAAGAGTTTTTTCATAGACGAGGCATATCCTCCTAATTGTGGAAATTACTTAAGGCAAATATTCGGGGGATACCATGAATACGGCGGTGAAGAACACAAAGAAGATGGAAGCGGAAACGGAAGCCTGCCGCAGCCAGCTCTCGTTGCGCTTTGCCGGCGTGCAGGCGAGCCTGGTGCGCCGGGGCGTCAGCCCGGCCTTCGTCCGCGCGGCGAAAGCCGACCCGATGGGCGACATGGGCTTCATGGGCGGCCTGATTTTCAATGCCATCGTCGCCGGGCCGCTGGCCGGTTTCGTGTCCGCCCATGCGCCTGCAGCCGCGCATCACGGGCTGACCGATCACTTTAACTGCACCGTCATGACGGGCGCGCTTGAGGGCGTGTCGGCGCTGCAGGACATCGCGGGGTCGCGCGCGGCGTGCGCGGAACGCCCGTCCATCTTCTATCCGCAGGGCCGCCGCAAGGCGGCGATCAAGAGCAAGCTGGCGCAGGGCCGCTTCAACCGCGCCGCCAACGAGAACGGCCGCTTTTCCGTCGACGTGCAGATGGATCTGGCGGAAATGTTCCGGATCGCGGACATGCTGGCCTGCCTTGAAACGCAAAACGACGCGGAACCCGCCGTTTCCGAAAATACTCCGTCGGTCGCGGCGCAAACGTCGAAGAAGCTGCGTCCGCGCGCGCTGCGGATCGCGGCATAATCCATAAGTCCCTGCGGCGTTGCTCTTTGGGGCATGCTATGGCATCCTGTCATGGAAGGATGACGTAATTTTTATAAGGCCGCCGGACCGATTTCAACATGAGCGATTTCAACACATCTCTGGTGCGCGAGAAGATCATCCTCACCGAGGGCGAGATCGGCGAGGAGGAGAAAGAGCCGGTCGTCATCCGCAGCAACCGCATCTTCCTGAAGCTGGGCGAGGGCGCGCACCCCGAAAAGGTCGTGATCCGCGCGCAGAACATGCACACCACGCTGCGCGTCGCCGCGAAGATCCTCGGCATCTATTACAAGGACGGGCCGCTGCTTGCGCGCGAAGCGCCGCCCGACTGGGAGGAGCAGTGGCAGGATTCCCTCTCTTCCTACGAGAAGGACTACAACCCGAAGAACTGGTGCGCCATCTACGCCAACGGCCAGGCCGTTTTCAAGACGATCACGTCGCCCTTCGTCGACGTGATCGAGAAGTGCGCGCTCCTCTCGATGGACAATTACGATTCCACGATGGAGGTGACGGAAAGCGCGCTGAAGCAGATCGGCCGCGCGGTGCGCATCAACCACGCCTCCAGCGTCGCGGCGGTCTTCACCGACAACGGGGAAAGCATGCGCTGCGGCATCATCCACCGCACCGACAAGCAGGACATGGCGTTCAACTTCACCGGCCACGGCGGGAAGGGGCAGATGCGCGTCATGCAGTCCCTCGGCGCGGCGGCGGCCTATCTGGAGGCGTTCAACCTGCGCTTCATGATCCACATGCTGCGCGACAAGATCAAGGCGGGGGAGGCGAAGGCGATCTCGCCCGAGAACAACCAGATCCGCGCCGCCACGATCCGGCAGGGGGCGATCAACCGCGCCATTTCGGCCTTCGAGGATTTGTACGACGTCAAGTACCGCCCCGCAAAGCCGGATTTCTTCTCCGAGATCTGAAGCTTCAGAACATATTTAAAATGAATTTGTGCGCGAAATAGCCGAAGACCAGCAGCGCGATCCCCGCGGCATAAAGTCCCCAGAAGCCGATGTGCAGCCTGTTTGCCAGCAGGAACGGCACGAAGAACAGCAACGACAGCGGTACGGCGAAGAAAATGCTCCGCGCGAAGCGCACGCTGGCGGCGGAGTCGTGGTATTCCGCATAGGAGAAGAGCAGCGTCAGCAGCGTGGTGAGCGGCAGCGCGACGATGAAGCCGGCGAGATCCGGCTTTTTGTCCGACAGCCACGAGGTGAAGGAGATGATCGCGGCGGCAAGGATGGTTTTGAGGACGGAGGGAAGCATGAGGGTGCCTTTCAAATGTGGCCGAGACGACTCGTTTCCGGGCTGATCCGCCGGTTATCGAGCCAGAAGACGCTTGCTTCGGCCTTCGCGGGCAGGCACGCGGTGATATGCCGCGTCAGTTCGTCCAGCGCGGTTTCGAACCCGAACGGCGGATTGACGACGATGACGCCAGAACCATGCATGCGGAACGTTTCCTCCGGCGGCGCATCGAGGCGGATCTCGCTGACAAGCATGTTGGTGACGTCGGTCTTGCGCAGGTCGGCGAGCATGCCCTGATGCGCGGCGGACGGGAGGAGCGGGTACCAAAGCATGAACTGCCCCTGCGGCCATTTTTTGAAGGCGCGGGCGAGCTGCTTCGGCAGCAGGGCGTATTCGGACTTGATCTCATAGCTGGGGTCGGCGAGAACGAGGCCGCGCCGCTCCGCGAAAGGCACTTTGTCCGCCAGCAGTTGGAACCCGTCGGCCTGCGCGGTTTCGGCGTTCTTCGCGCCCGCGAAATTTTTTTGCAGTTCGGCATATTCCCCGGGATGTTTTTCGACGAGCACCAGCCTGTCGGCGGGGCGCGTGAGGCGGTAGGCGATCATCGCCGAGCCGGGATAGGTCTTCAGCGCGCCGTCGGGGTTG
>JAGXAX010000202.1 GCA_018971405.1 Alphaproteobacteria bacterium
AATTTAATTTTGTCGTTGTCAATCCGCATATGTCTCACGGCTATTCGTGGCCTGTGAATTGAAATGAACTCGTCGCTGGCAAGTTTGAAGGCCTTTTCCATTTGATCGACGGTGTCCCGCATAAACCCGGCCTGTTGTTTAAAAGCAGACAACTGGAAATAGAAAATCCCGGCTTGCAGGGCAAATATGATGGTTTGAACAATGCCTATAATGTCTTTATCCATCGCTTCCAATATCTTTTCCATCACTTTTCCCATGCGCGGTTGACTGCGGACGGATAATACGCCGGAAAGTTCAATTGCAAAGCTGAAAATGGAGGGCGGTGGTTAAACCGCTGGCCCAAGCGCTTTTTTGAGCGCCGCGTCGACCTTGATCGGCGGGACGGTTCTGTCGGCCTCGGCGCCGGTCCACGGGCGGTAAAGCACGACGTGCGGAATGCAGGTTTCCTTCCGCTGGAAAACCTTGCGGCCTTTCTTGTCCGTCGTGGCGTGCCAGAGCGGCACCATGACGGATTGGGGATTGTTCGTGACCCGCGCACAGGCCTCCCAGAAGGCGGCGCGCGCGGCGCGGTCGGGGCGCGCACGCTTTCTGCCGGTTTCCGGTTTCGGGCTGCCGAACGCCGCCCAGAAGAGGCGGCGCAGCGGCTGGTGCGCCTCGAAGGCCAGCTGGCGGTAACGGAGATCGGGCTTGTCTTCGAAAGCCTTCCGCAGCGCGAGCAGCAGGACGTCCGCCTTGTTGGCGGAGCGCTTCGCCGCCGCTGACAGGGCCTCCGTCCTTTTTTGCGCCAGTTCCTCCGAAGAGCCGTTGAAGCTGTTGTCGGAGTCGAGGAGGACGCTGACGGCGATTTCCCTGTTCTGTTCGTCAAGCACGCGGATGTAGCCGCTGTTGTCGTCCACGACATCGATGGCTTTTTGCCCTGTCGCGCTGAGGGCGTTGTAAAGGTCGTTAATGCCGGTGGAGGGTATTGTTTCGCCCCGGATGGTCGGGCTCCGGCGGAACTGTTCGATGCCCGGATAAACGGCGACGGTGAGCGGGGTGGTTATGGAGCGGGTCAGTTTGGCTTGCGTCGTCTTGCTTTCCAGCCAGCCGAGCGGCTGCAGGATCGCGGGGTTCAGCAAATCCTCTACATTGGTCGGGCCGATGCGCACCACCACGCCGTGGCTGTCGAGGAACAGCAGGTCATGGTTGGTACCGCGGAAAATTTCTTCCGGCTTGGGGAAGGGCAGGCCGAGCTGCTTCAGCAGGCTTCTCACCTGCGCGGCGTAGGGCTCGTCCTTCATGTAGTCCGCCGTGCGGAAACCCCACCTGATTTCTTTGCCGTCTTTATGATCCGTTTTGCACCAGCCGTAGCGGAACGGCGTGGCTTCCGTGGTGGACGGCGCGGCGGCGGACTCGAAAGCGGCATGTAGCTGGCTTGTTTTCATACTCGATATTTACCTAATTATGGATAATTGTCAACGGATCAATGGTTAATGCTGTCGCCCGTGGCCGGGAATCATAGAAATTTCTTGTTTTCTCAATGATTTATGATAAAAGAAAGAGCTTTTAAACGTCACTATACAAAGCGGAGAACGGACATGCACGCCTATCGCACCCACAAATGCAACGACCTGCGCGCGCGCGACGCGGGCCAGACGGTGAAAATCGCCGGCTGGATCCACAGGAAGCGCGACCACGGCGGGCTTTTGTTTATCGATCTGCGCGACCATTACGGCCTGACGCAGGTGGTCATCAACACCGACAACCCGCTATTCGAGGCGGTCGAGAAGCTCAAGCTCGAAAACGTGATTTCGGTGACGGGCGAGGTGGTCGAGCGCACCGCCGAGACGAAAAATTCCAGGCTCCCGACCGGCGAGATCGAGGTGCGGCTGAAGGCTTTCGACCTTTTGTCCGCGCCGGTGACGGACATGCTGCCGCTGCAAGTCAACTCCGACGAGCCTTACGGCGAGGACGTGCGCCTCAAATACCGCTTCCTCGACCTGCGCCGCGAGGCGCTCCACCGCAACATCGTTTTGCGCTGCGACGTCGTTTCGTCACTTCGCCGCCGCATGAACGAGCAGGGTTTCCGCGAGTTCCAGACGCCGATTTTGACGGCCTCCTCGCCGGAAGGCGCGCGCGACTTTCTCGTGCCGTCGCGCCTGCACCCCGGCACGTTCTACGCTTTGCCACAGGCGCCGCAGCAGTTCAAGCAGCTCCTCATGATGTCGGGTTTCGACCGCTACTTCCAGATCGCGCCGTGCTTCCGCGACGAAGACGCGCGCGCCGACCGCACCGCGGGCGAGTTCTACCAGCTCGACGTCGAGATGTCCTTCGTCACGCAGGACGACGTCTTCGCCGCGATGGAGCCGGTGATCTACGGCATGTTCGAGGAATTTTCGGCCTTCAACGACAAGAAATTCAGCGTCTCCAAGCCGCCGTTCGTGCGCATCGCTTATGACGAGTCCATGCTCAAATACGGCAATGACAAGCCCGATCTTCGCAACCCGCTCGTCATCACCGACGTGACGGAAGTCTTCGCCCGCGAGGACGTGGAATTCAAGGCGTTCAAAGGCGTTCTTGCGAAGGGCGGCGTCGTCCGCGCCATCCGCGCGCCCGCGGCGTTCGACAGGCCGCGCAGCTTCTTCGACAAGCTCAATGGATGGGCGCAGGGCGAGGGTGCGCCGGGGCTCGGTTATATCATTTTCGAGAGTTCGGAAGGAAAAGGCCCCATCGCCAAGTTCGTGCCGCCCGCCGCGCAGGCGGAACTGCGCCGCCTCTGCGGCGTCGAAACCGGCGACGCGGTGTTCTTCGTCTGCGACATGGCGGACAAGGCGGCGAAGATGGCCGGCCTCGCCCGCACCAGAATCGCGGAAGACATGGACATCGTCGAGAAGGACACGTTCAAGTTCTGCTGGATCGTCGATTTCCCGATGTACGAGATCAACGAGCGCACCGGCAAGGTCGATTTCTCGCACAACCCCTTCTCCATGCCGCAGGGCGGCCTCAAGGCGCTCAACGGCGAAGACCCGCTGAAAATAAAAGCCTTCCAGTACGACTGCGTGCTCAACGGCGTCGAGCTCGCCTCCGGCGGCATCCGCAACCACGTGCCGGAGATCATGGAACGCGCCTTCGCCATTGCAGGATATCCGGCGGAAGCGGTGCGCGAGAAGTTCGGCGGCATGTACAGCGCCTTCAGGTTCGGCGCCCCGCCGCACGGCGGCTGCGCTTTCGGTATCGACCGCATGGTGATGTTCCTCGCGGACCAGAAGAACGTGCGCGAGGTCATCGCCTTCCCGATGAACCAGCAGGCGCAGGACTTGCTGATGGGCGCGCCATCGCCCGCCGAGCCCGCGCAGCTCAAAGAGGTGCATATCAAGCTTGACCTGCCGAAAGCGCAAGTGAAGGCGGCGGGCTGACGGCATGGCGGGAAACGACGGCGCACGGAGAAAAAATCTCAGCACCGCTTTTCTCAGGCGCATCGGCGCCTACATGCTGGTGAAAACGCCGCTCGCCGTGGCCGACGCCTGCATCGTCTTCGGCAATAACAATCACGCGATAGAGCTCGCGGAACATG
>JAGXAX010000203.1 GCA_018971405.1 Alphaproteobacteria bacterium
GACGACCGTGCCGCACAGGGGTTTTCCGGGAAGCAGGACATGGCCGTATTTCTTGCGGCAGAAGGTGACGGTCAGGCGGGCCTTGAGCGTGGCGGGATCGGC
This sequence comes from Alphaproteobacteria bacterium, assembly GCA_018971405.1. Taxonomy (GTDB): domain Bacteria; phylum Pseudomonadota; class Alphaproteobacteria; order Micavibrionales; family UBA2020; genus PALSA-926. The sequence continues at coordinate 103 of JAGXAX010000203.1, forward strand.
AGCGCCCGTCGCGGCATTGACGCCGCTCGGGATGTCGATCGCAGCCACGGGTATCTTGCGCGCGCGGATCTTGTCGAACAGGAGGGCGAGTTCCGGCGCGAGCGCATTATTGATGTCAGTACTGCCGAAGCCGGTGCCGAAAACCGCATCGACGATGAGCCCGGTTTTGTGCACGGAGAGGTTGGAATCCAGCGTTTCGATCTCGCCGTCCCACTGTTGCGCGGCGAGGAGGGCGTCGTTTTTGAGCGCATTGCGTTTTACCATGCAGGCAAGGCGCACCGGCCAGCCTAATTCTTTAAGATGCCGCGCGACGATGAACCCGTCGCCGCCGTTGTTGCCGGGGCCGCAGAGGACGAGTGCGGGGCGCGGCTTGAAGGCCTTGGCGATCGCCGCTGCCGCCGCATGGCCCGCGGCGGACATCATCTGGAAGCCGGACACGCCTTGTTCCAGGGCATGGGCTTCCGCCTGTTTCATCTCCGCCGCGTTCAGAATTTCAAACATGATGGGCCATTTTAAAGCAATGCGCCCCGAAGGAAAGGCCGTAAATAATATTCATATTCCGTTTACTGCCCGGTGGATCTTGGCCTTTACCGCAGGCGGGCTCTTCGCTACGCTGTATGCATGAAAAAAGAGGAGATTTCAGACGCCGATCACGCCCTTGTCGCCGCCGCCGTCGCGGCGGTGAAGAAGCCGGTGCTGCATCCTTTCGGGGAGAAGTCGCCCGCCTTGGTCGGCGCGGCGGCGCGGCTGGACGACGGCGGCATCGTCACGGCGGTCAACCTGATCGCCGACGTCGGCGGGCTGTCGATTTGCGCCGAGCCCATCGCCATCGCCGAAGCCGCGCGTCTGCCCGACAGAAAAATAACCGAGATCGTGGCCGTCTATCATGTGCCGGGAGAGGAGCCGAAGGTCGTCTCGCCCTGCGGCCGCTGCCGCGAGGCCATCACCGATTACGCGCCGGGCTGCTCGGTTATTCTACGCACGCCGGGAAAGTCCGATCTTTTCAAGGCCAGCGCCGCCGACATCCTGCCGCTGAAATACGCGGAATTCTGGCAGGGCGGCAGGTTCATCTGAGTTTTTTCAGGCGGCTTCCAGCTCTTTCTTCGGGGCTTTGGCGCGTTTCGGCGCGGCGTTGCGCTGCAGGGCTTCCCTAAGTTCATCCTGCTGCGGCGCGTCGTCTGCCTTGACCGAGATGATGAAATTGTTCACTTCGCCTTTCAGCTTCGCCGATTGCTCGGAGAGGCCTTGCGCGGCGGTGAGCATTTCCGCCGCGGCCATGCCGGTGCTTTCCAGCGCTTTGCTGACTTCGGTGATGTTCTTCGACACCAGCAGCGTCCGCGAGGCGGCTTCCTGCACGTTGCGCGAGATTTCCTTGGTGGTCGCGCCCTGCTGCTCGACCGCCGCCGCGATGGAGGACTGGATGTTGTCGATACGCTCGATGGTGTTGCCGACCTTGCCGATGCTGCCGACCGCCGAACGGGTGGCGTTCTGGATGTCGGAGATCTTCTTCTGGATCTCTTCGGTCGCCTTAGCGGTCTGGCTGGCGAGGCTCTTGACTTCGGAGGCCACGACGGCGAAGCCTTTTCCGGCGTCGCCCGCGCGCGCCGCCTCGATGGTGGCGTTGAGGGCGAGCAGGTTGGTCTGACCCGCGATTTCAGAGATGAGGCTGACGACGTGGCCGATCTTTTCCGACGCCGCGACGAGTTCCTGCATCTGGCTGTGGGTAAGCTTTGCGTCGCCGACGGCCTCAGCGGCGATGGCCGAGGCTTCCTGCACGCGGCGCGAGATTTCGCTGATCGAGGCGGACATTTCCTCCGTGGCGCTGGCGACGGTCTGGACGTTCGCCGAGGCCTCGTTCATGGCGACGGCGACGGCCTTCGCCTGACGCGTGGTGGATTCCGCCGTGGCGGAGAGCGAGTTGGCGGAGTTGCTCATCTTCGTCGCCGACGTGCCGACGATGTTGACCACGGCGCCGACGGAGCTTTCGAAATTGTCCGCCAGTTCGTTCATGGCGCCGGCCTTTTCCTGCTTCGCGCGTTCTTGCTGTATTTTCTGCTCTTCTTCGAGGTGCTTTTTCTCGATGGCGTGTTTCTTGAAAATCGCGACCTTGCGCGCCATGCTGCCGATTTCCGTGCTCTGCGTCACGTAAGGAACGTCCACGTCCAGCCTGTTTTCCGTCAGGCCGCGCATGACTTCGCCCAGCGTGCGGATGGGCTTGGTGGCGATATGGTATATGATATAAGAGGCCAGAACGTTCAGCGCGATGCCGACGCCCAGTTGCAGCATCAGGTCATTAAAGAAAATCTGGCTGGCATCGGCGCCGAAGTTCTTGTGAATATGCAGGTATGACTTGACCCCGAAGGCGATCCCCACGAGGGAGAGGATGATCGTGATGGTCTGGAGGCGAACCGATAAACTTTTGCTTAACCTTTTAATATCCATGACTGCTATGCACCCTTTTATTGACTAAAATAAAGCAAGCTCAAAACATCATACCTTTGTGTGCATTAATATCTTCTTAATGGAGGCGAGCGAGACTCGTCCTATAATTTTTCATATGAATTGTATTTTCATAATATTTAAATATAATAAATAATATCAAATACTTATAATTTTTTTTGCGGAAACATTTGAAAAATTTCCCATTGCGGGATACAGTCTGCGGATAATTAACAAAACATTAAAGAAGAACAAAAAAATGAACAGCAACGATAACCAACTGTATGTTGTGCAATGCACAAAGGAGAATCTCGAAGACGTCCACTGCATGCTGGTAATGTCTTCGCGCGTCGTGGATGTCGATTTTGTCAACCACTGCATCAAGACGCCGTCCATCGACAACCTGACGAAGAAGCGCCTGAGCGATGCGGGCGCCAGCTTCTGGCAAGAGACGGCCGGCGTGGTCGCGACGAGCCGCATGTTCGCCCGGCGCGGGATTTAACTTTCGTTATTTAAGCTTCTTTTTAAAAAACTTCAGGTTTCCGCGTCCGGCGGCAGCAGGGGGCTGATGCGCGCCATCAGCGCTTGCCCGTCGCCGCCGACCAGCAGGATTTTGAGGCGGCTGGCGGCTCCCGACAGCAGGGAAATGGAAGATTTCGGCAGTTTCCAGCTTTTGGCGAGGAAGGCGATCAGGGCTTTGTTGGCCTTGCCGTCTTCCGGCGGGACGTTGACGGAGATTTTAAGCGCCGTTCCCCCGTCCGCGGTCAGCGTATAGCCGTTGAAGACGGTCTTGCGGGCATTGGGCGTCAGCCGGACGGCGACGGTCAGCCCTGACGGGTGCGGCTTAAGAGGCATGGCGGAATGTACGGTGCATGGCGTTGTCCCCGCGTTCAGGTTACAATAAAAGCCATGTCGATGGGAACAATGGAAATTCTGACGATTACGACGGAAGACGAAGACAAGGGGCAGCGGCTCGACAAGGTGCTGGCGCTGCGCGCGCCGC
>JAGXAX010000204.1 GCA_018971405.1 Alphaproteobacteria bacterium
TTCATGAAGGATTATTTCCTCCGCGCCCGCGCCGTCGGGCACCTGACGCGCACGCTCTGCGCGAAGATGGAGGCGGAGGCGCTGAAAGGCGAAAAACTGGTGCTGGATGAAACCGTGGAAGGCTTTCCGGTGAAGAACAACCGCCTGACGGCCGGAAGCGCCGCCGGTTTCAAAAAGGCCCCCGCGGACATCGTGCGCCTCTTCGCCGCGAGCCAGACGTCGGGCCTCGGCATCCATCCCGACGCGCTGCGCCGCATCCAGGCGGCGCTCCCCTTCCTGAAAAAGCGCCGCGCCGAAGCGGGCCCGCAACTGCTCGCCGTCATGCTCGCCCCCGCCCGCGCCGAACAGACGCTGCGCCGCATGAACGAGGCGGACGTTTTGAGCGCGGTCATCCCCGCCTTCGGCAACATCGTCGCGCACATGCAATACGACATGTACCACGCCTTCACCGCCGACGAGCATACGATCCACGCGGTCGGCGTTTTGCACGACATCGAAAACGGCGAACGCGCGGCCGAGGCGCCGCTGGCGACGGCGCTTTTCCCCAAAATCCACCGCCGCCGCGCGCTCTACGCGGCGATGCTGCTGCACGACGTCGCCAAGGGAAGCGGCGAAGATCATTCCGAAGCCGGCGCGGAAATCGCCCGCGAGACCTGTCCGCTGCTGGGCCTGGGCGCGGAAGAGACGGAAACGGCGGCCTGGCTGGTCGAGCACCACCTGACCATGACCCTCACCGCCTTCAAGCGCGACCTCGACGACCCCAAAACCATCGCCGGTTTCGTCGCGACCGTGCAGTCGCCGGAACGGCTCAAGCTGCTGACGCTGCTCACCACGGCGGACATCATCGCCGTCGGGCCGGAACGCTGGAACAACTGGAAGGCGGGGCTGCTCGAGGAACTGTACCGCAAGACGGCGGCCGCGCTCTCCGCCACGCCGCCGCCGCAAGCGGCGAAAAGCGGCGTCCCCGCAAACGCCAAAACCGTCATCGAGATCATCCCGCATCCCGAACAGGACTATACCGAGGCCGCCGTCACGACGCCGGACAGGAAGGGCCTCTTCGCGCTGCTGGCGGGGGCGATGGCGGCGGCGGGCGCGTCGATCGCCGACGCGCGCATCTACACCTACAGCAACGGCATGGCGGAGGACGTCTTCCGCCTGCAAACGCCCGCGGGTCGCGCAGTCGAAAATGCGGCCTTCCTCGAAAAGACGATCCGCGCCGCGCTGGACGGCAGGCTCGACATCAAGGCGGAACTCCGCGAACGCCGCAAAACCGCGCCGAGAAAATCCGCGCCGTTCAAAACCCCGTCGCAGGTCGTCATCGACAATGACGCCAGCGACAGCGACACGGTGATCGAGGTCGGCGGGCGCGACCGCCCGGGGCTGCTTTACGCCCTCGCCCTCGCGCTGCTCGAACAGGGGCTGCAAATCTCGGCGGCGAAAATCGCCACCTTCGGCAGCCGTGCGGTGGACGCGCTTTATGTCCGCGACGGATTCGGCCTCAAGATCCTCCACCCCGCCAAGCTGGAATCCATTGAAAACGCGCTCAAAGACGCGCTTGAAAACGGGGTTTAGGCTCTGCTATCCTCCCGCTATGTTAAAAGCGCATAAAAACGAGAGCGACGGCTGGTCGCCGCAAAGTTGGCGGGAAAAGGAAGCCCTCCAACTGCCCTACTACGCCGATCTGGACGCGCTCGCCGCCGTGGCGCAGGCGCTCGAAGCCAGCCCGCCGCTCGTTTCCGCCGCCGACACGCGCCGCCTGAAAGAACTGGTCGCCAAAGCCGCCAAAGGCGAAGCGTTCCTGCTGCAGGCGGGCGACTGCGCCGAGAGCTTCGCCGAATTCCACCCCGACAACGTCCGCGCCACGTTCGACACGCTCGCGCAAATGGCGAAAATCATCGCGAAGGAAACAGGCAAACCCGTCGTCCTCAACGGCCGCATCGCGGGGCAGTTCGCCAAGCCGCGCAGCGACAGCAACGAGACGCAGGGCGGCGTGACGCTGCCAAGCTACAAGGGCGACATCATCAACGGCCTCGGTTTCACGCCCGGCAGCCGCAGACCGGAAGCGGAACGCATGCTTCGGGCCTACCGCCAGTGCGCCGTCACGCTCAACCTGCTCCGCGGCTTCGCGGCGGAGACGGAGACGGAATTCTTCACCGCGCACGAGGCGCTGCTGCTGCCCTACGAAGAGCCTCTCGTCCGCCGCGATCCGGCCACCGGCGCGTGGCACGCTTCGTCCGCGCATTTCCTCTGGGCCGGCAACCGCACCTGCGCGCCGGACGGGGCGCATGTGGCGTTCCTGCGCGGCGTCGCCAACCCGGTCGGCGTCAAATGCGGGCCGGAGATGACGCCGGAAACGCTGCTCCGCCTGCTCGACGTCCTTGCCCCCGCCAACGACGCGGGGCGCGTCACGCTGATCGCGCGCATGGGGCGCGGCAGAATCGCCGCCGCCCTGCCGCCGCTCGTCCGCGCCGCGCGGAGCGACGGCCGCATCGTCGCATGGGTCTGCGACCCGATGCACGGCAACACGAAGCGCGCCGCGTCGGGGCTCAAGACCCGCGCGGTCGCCGATATCCTCGCCGAAACGCAATCGTTCCTTTCCATCCTCGCGGCGGAAAGCGCGGTCGCGGGCGGCCTGCACCTCGAACTTTCCGGCCGCGACGTCACCGAATGCACCGGCGGCGCCATTACCGAAGCCGACCTGCCCAAGCGCTACCTCACCCACTGCGACCCACGGCTCAACGCCGCGCAGGGGCTGTCGCTCGCCCGCGCCGTGGCGGAGGCGCTGAGATGAGCAAAAGCTTCACCATCACGCTGGCGCAACTGAACCCGACCGTCGGCGACATTTCCGGCAACATCGACAAGATCCGCGCCGTTTACGCGGAACACAAGGACAAATCCGATCTTGTCGCCTTCACCGAGATGGTCGTGGCCGGCTATCCGGCGGACGACCTCATCCTCAAGCCGTTTTTCATCGACCGCGCGATGGAGGCCGTCGCCGCGCTGGCAAAGGAGATCGACGGCAGCGCGGGCGCGATGATCAGCGCCCCGTGGCGGCATGAAGACGGCAAAACCTACAGCGCCATCCTGCTGCTGCACGGCGGGAAAATCGTCGCCACACGCTTCAAGCGCCATCTGCCGAACTACGGCGTGTTCGACGAGGTGCGCGTCTTCGCGGCGGGCGACCTGCCGCTGCCCGTCGACTTCAAGGGCGCGAAACTCGGCCTGCTGACCTGCGAGGACATGTGGTTCCCCGACGTGGCCGCGCACCTGAAAAAGCACGGCGCGGAAATCCTCGTCATTCCCAACGGCAGCCCTTACGAAGTCGGCAAAACCCACCTGCGGCAAAAAATCGCCCGCGACCGCGTGACGGAAACCGGCCTGCCGCTGGTTTACATCAATCAGGTCGGCGGGCAGGACGAACTGGTGTTCGACGGCGCGTCTTTCGTGCTCGACGCGAAGGGCGGACCGGTCACGCAGCTGCCAAGCCACGCCGCGCATGTTTCGACGACCGTGTGGGAACGCGCGACGTGGACG
>JAGXAX010000205.1 GCA_018971405.1 Alphaproteobacteria bacterium
CACGGATGGGAGACTTTCGCCAGCGCGCTGCAGCAGTCGCGCATCATCGAATCCATCGTCGCGCTCAATCAGGTGGTTTCTGCCGTGCCGCGCAGCGCGCCGATCCTGACGCAGGAGGGCGTCTTCCGCGGGAAATACAGGTGGATCGTGCAATTGCCGCTCGCCGTTACGTATCAATCCGGCACGAATGGCCGCACCGACGACATGAACGTGACGCTGGTCATCGACCGTGTGCCCTCGCTGGAGAACCCGAGCGGCGTGGGTATCGAACAGTGGATCGCAACGACCAACACGCCCGGCGGCTGATTGTGCAGCATGAATTCTAGCCCCCCTTCGAAAAAACCTTCCCTGATACTGGGACAAGTAGAGGACTACCGCGCCGGCGCGATGATTATGATGCGGGTCGTCGCGCTCGAGACGCTGGTCATGCTGGGATTGACCGCCATATTGGCGTTCATCATTATCACGGGGCATAGCCATGACCGCTATTTTGCCGAAACCGGAAACGGAAAATCCATGCAGATGCTGTCCCTGCCTTATCCGAATATGGGAAGGGCGGCCGTCTCCGACTGGGTCGCCGGCGCGATCAGCCAGGTTATGACATTCGGATTCAATGACGTCGACCAGCGTTTTGCCGCTTCTCGCCACCTTTTCACGGCGGCCGGATGGAAAAGTTTCAATACGGCCCTGTCCAACAGCAGCTTCGTCTCCGACGTCATGAAGACGCAGCAGATCGTCACTTCCGTGCCGGAATCCGTTCCCATCCTGCGGCAGGAGGGGCTGATCGACGGCGCTTACAGCTGGGTGTTCGACATGCCGCTGCTGGTGACGTTCCGCGCCGGCGCAAACATCAAAAGGATTGTCGCGAACGTGCGCGTGGTTGTCCACAGGGTTTCGCCGCAGGATAATCCGCGGGCGCTCGGCATCAGTTCGTGGTACATTTCCAGCGGATAAAAAATCGTGTATTTTTCTTCGGGGGCGGGTATAAATGGAAAGTGAAAAAAAAACGGGCGCCTTGCGTCCGTTTGCCGGAACGGATCGTCCGGACGGGCGATGGAACCTCCTTGAAAGGGGAGACGAATGAAACGTCTTTTTTGGGGCCTGTCATTGATAGCGCTGTTCGGCATCGGCTGTTCCACGGCTTATGCGCAGAGCGATAGCAACTTCGATCAGGAGCTGCAGGCTTTTCAGAAGAGCAATGGCGCCGGTGGCGCGAACCCGTCTCCGTCCGCGCCCGCGGCATCCGCCGCTTCTTCCGCTCCTGCGGCTGCGGACAATCCGCTCGGTCCCGCGGGGAACCTGCCTCTCGCCAAGCCCGCGCCCGCCACGGCCAAGGCGCTCGGCATGAACGTGCCCGTCGAGACGCCGGAGCAGTTGGCCGTCGAAGCCGCCGCGCAGAAGAAAAAGATGCAGCAAGAGACTTTCGACACGGCCGTCCACCAGTTGCTGCCCATGACGCCGGACGAGATCCGCGAACTGCTCGATATCTTCAAGAAAAGCCGGCAGGCCGCCGAAACGCCTATTGCGGATCCCGTTCCGAAGGTCGTCCTGAAAACCGTTTCTCTCGCGCCCGACCAGATGCCTCTGGTCATTCACACCTCTCCCGACCGCGTCACGACTTTGAGCATTCTTGACTCGAGCGGCGCGCCGTGGCCGATCCGCGACGTCAGCTGGGCCGGAAAGTTCGACGTCACGGCGCCGGAAACCGGCGGCAGCGTCGTGCGCATCACGCCGCAGTCCGCGCACACCACGGGCAACGTTTCGATCCGCCTGCTGGGTTTGACGACGCCCGTGACTTTCACGCTGGAAACAGGCCTCAAGGAAGTCGATTACAGGTTCGACGCGCGTATCCCCAAGCGCGGCCCGCTGGCCAAGCCGGAGCTGATCGCGAACGACGGGCTGAAAACCGCCGTCGGCGGCGACGCCAACCTCGTGCAGATTCTGGACGGAACGCCGCCCAGCGGCGCCGCGAAGCTTGAAGTCGATGGCACCGACGGGCGCACGGAGGCCTGGAGCCTGACGAACAACATATATCTGCGCACGCCGCTGACGCTGCTTTCTCCCGGCTGGAGCGCCAGCGTCACGTCCGCCGATGGAACGAACGTCTATGTGCTTAACGACACGCCTGTCGTCCTCCTCTCCGACGGAGGGAAGATGGTGCGCGTCCATATTGCAGCTGCCGAGGACACGCCATGATAGATGATGATTTGGACGCGCCGGAAGATTTCGAGAAAGAGGCCGCTGCGGAAAAGCTCTCTTTGCGCGAGATATGGGACAACAATCCCGCGCTGAAGATCGTGGCCATCGTGCTGGCCGTGGCCGTGCTTCTGGGAGGCTATCTGGTCTTTTTCGGGAAGACGGACATGGCGGCGAAATCCGTCATCGGCATGAACGAGGTGGCGAGCGCCAAGCAGGTGCCGGGCAAGCAGATCGTCGACCCCGCCTATCGCAAGGCGCTCGAGGAAGTCAACAAGCAGAAGGCGCAGCAGGCCGCCCAAACCGGCGGCAGCGCGATACCGCTGCCGATCGCCGTTTCCAAGGGAACCGGCCTGCAGGTGCCGCAGACCCCTCAGGCCCCGCAATCCGACGTCCTGGCGGAATGGCGGCGCGTGGCCGACGAGGAACAGATGAAGGCGGCGCAAAAGAAAATCCAGATGGAAAGCGCTCCGCCGCCGCCGGCCGTGCCGGTGGTCAAGCCGATCCGGCCGCAAATGGTGATCAAGGCCAACCCCGAGGAAGCGAAGCTGCTGGAACAGCAGATGCGCGTCATCCTCAAGGCGCAGGAGCCGCTCAAGCCGGAACTCACGCAGGTCACCACCGAACCTTCCGATTACGAGAAAATGAAGGCGCAGGAGGCGGCGGATAAGCAAAAAGCGCAAGCTGCATCCGGCGCCGCGGCGTCCGGCGCCGCGGGGACGGCGGATAACGGCACGGGCGACAAAACGCCCGCCAAGGTCATCGTCGCCGCCGGCTCAGTCGCTTATGCGCAGTTGCTCGACAAGCTCGACTCCGACATTCCCGGCCCCGCACTGGTGCAGGTGCTGTCCGGTCCTTTCGCCGGCGGGCGCCTGATCGGGTCGATCAAGATGGAAGACGACTATATAGTCATCAACTTCAAAACCGCGGTGAAGGACACGGTCAGCTACAAGATCGACGCTGTCGCGCTGGATGAAAACACGACGCTGGTCGGTCAGGCGACGAACGTCAACCACCATTATATCGCCAAGGTCGTTCTCCCCGCCGCCTCGGCGTTCCTGACGGGATATGCCTCGGCAGAGTCGCAGCCGTCGCAGCAGCAAACGGCGACTTCCGGCGTCGGCACGCAAACGACGACGTCCCAGTCGACGACGCGGCAGAGCATTTTCAAGGGGTTTGAAAGCGCATCTCAGTCCGTGGGCAACGTGCTGAACCAGGTGGCGAATGAACCTACGACCGTGATCATCGCCAAGGGAACGACCATGGGGATATTCTTTACCCAGACAGTGACGACAAAGGATGCTGAATAATGAACGACGACGAGCTTGACATC
>JAGXAX010000206.1 GCA_018971405.1 Alphaproteobacteria bacterium
TCAATGAAGATTCGGTTAAGCTTCAGCCTGTTGAAATATTTGAGTTTTTCATTGACCCTGCAACTGAACGATGCAAAGATTCGTCTTGAGGGGTATTTCATCGGGGGAGATCGGGATGCAGGACAGCGCGGAGCGGAGGCCGTCTTTCGGCAAAAAATTCAAATATCATCACGGCGCGCTTAAGCCCGCGCTGCTGGCGGCGGCGGAGGAGATTCTCGTGACGCAGGGGCTCGAAAATCTAAGCCTGCGCGCGCTCGCCCGCGCGACGGGCGTGACGCAGGCCGCGCCCTACAGCCATTTCGCGGACAAGGATGAACTGCTCGCCGCCGTCGCGGAGGCGGGGTTCCAGCGGCTCGCCCTGCAGATGGCCGACGAAGCCACGGGGCAGCCGGACGCGCGCGGGCGCATCGAAAAGCTGATCGCGGCCTATATCCGTTTCGCCGTCGCCAACGACCAATTGTTCTGCCTGATGTTCGGCCGCGAACTTGCGGAGATGAAGAATTACCCGACCCTCGCCATGACGGCGGGGAAAAGCTACGCGCTGATCTCGGCGGTGCTGGCGCGGCGCGCGGGCGTTGATGCGGAGGAAACGCGTTTTCAGACGCTGGCGATCTGGAGCCTGTGCCACGGCCTCGCCCAACTGATCATGGACGAACGGGTGGAGGTCGGACAGTTCGGCGCGCATGATATCGACGGCTTCGTCCGCCGGGCGGTCGGGCTTTTCGCGGCGCAACTGGGATGATCTAGACAAACCTATCGAGGATTTTACGCGCCTTGTGCGCGTAGGACGCGCCGAACATGCGCGTGTGCGCGAGCAGCGGATAAAGGCTGTAGAGGAAGGCGCGCTCCTCGAAAAATCCGGCGCGGATCGGGTTGATCTCGTTGTAGCGGGAGAAGAAGCCTTCGTCGAAGGTGTTGAGCAGGCGGATATAGGCAAGCTCGACCTCGGGGTCGGCGTAGTAGATCGCGGGGTCGAGGAAGGCGGCGACGCGGTCGTTGCCGGCGATGATGTTGCCGCCCCAGACGTCGCCGTGGACCAGCGACGGCGGCAGCGGCGCGCCGATGTAGCCGGAAAGTTTTCCCGCCAGCTTTTCGACCTTCCTCATCATCTCCGCGTCGATGCGGTTTTCGGCGAGCGCTTTGCCTGCCATGTGCAGCAGGCGTTGCTGCGCGAAGAAATCGACCCAGTTTTCGCTTGGCGCGTTGGGCAGCGGCAGCGGGCCGATCATCGTGTCGCGTTCGAGGCCGTAGCGCGCGCCGCGGACATTGTGCAGCGCCGCCAGCGTCTCCGCCGCGTGGCGGTGGCCCGCCGCGCTCAGGCTGTGGTGCGCGTTGACGAACTGCATGATGATGATGTGCGTGTTGCTGTAGTAGACCTCCGGCACCGGCAGGTCAGATTTTTCGCCGAGGTAGGAAAGCATCCAGGCCTCGAGGTCCATGCCGCCGGTCGCGACTTTGGCGACGAAGCTGTTGCGGCGGTCGGTCTCGACGCGGTAGATCTGCACGGTGTTGGCGGCGGAGAGCGGCGCGAGGCTCACGATCTTCTGCTGCAGGTGCTTTTCGACTTCCTCCTGCTGGGCGGGAGTCAGCATGATGTCATCCTCCTTGACCGCCGCGGGGCAACGGGTGCAATTTGAAACATCGTTTCAAGCCCATTTCGCGCGGGAGAATCCATTGTGGCACTGAAACCGGCACGTTTGCAATGGCCAGAAGAGGGAACGCCGCAGAGCGCGGACTTTGACGACATTTATTTCCAGCGCGGGCGGGGGCTGGAGGAATCGCATTATGTTTTTCTGGAGAAGAACCGCCTGCCGGGGCGCTTCGCCGCCTTGCGGGAAAGCGGGGGCGGGCGGTTTCGCATTTGCGAGCTGGGCTTCGGCACGGGGCTGAACTTTCTTCTGACGGCGCGGCTGTGGCAGGCGTCCGGCGCGGCGGGAGACTTGTTGTATGCCGGCATCGAAAAGCATCCGCTGGCGCAGGACGACCTGCGGCGCGTCCTCTCCTTTTGGCCGGAGTTGCAAAGCTATGCCGCGCCGCTGCTGGCGCAATATCCCCCGCCGCTCGAGGGGTTTTATCATTTGCACTTTCCCGCGCTGCGGGCGCGGCTGATGCTCTGTCTCGGCGACGTGGCGGATGTCTTGCCGGAGATCGCGGGAAAGTTCGACGCCTGGTATCTCGACGGCTTCGCGCCCGCCAAAAACCCCGCCATGTGGGATGAGAAGCTTTTCCCGCTCGTTGCGGCGCGGACGCGCGGCGGCGGCACGCTCTCGACCTTTTCGGCGGCGGGGGCGGTGAGGCGCGGGCTTGGCAAGGCGGGGTTCACGGTTGAAAAAGTCACAGGCTTCGGCGCCAAGCGCGACATGACCGTTGCACGAATGGAGGGTGCGGCAGAAACGGCGGGCGCAAAAAGCGTCACCGTGATCGGCGCCGGGCTGGCGGGCGCGTCCGCCGCCTATGCCGCCGCGCAAAAAGGCTGCGATGTCACGGTGATCGAGCGGCGGCGGGATTGCGCGATGGAAACCTCCGGCAATCCCGCGGGCGTGCTTTACCCCAAGCTCACCGCCGACCGCTCGCCGATGGGGGCGTTCTTTCATGGCGGGTTCTTCTTCACGCGGCATCTGGCGATCGCGCTCGGGCTTCCGTCATGGCAGCCAAGCGGGCTTTTCCAGCAGGATATAGACGAAGAGATGTCGGCATGGCACGAAAAGCTCGCGGCAAGCGGCTATTGGCCGGAAGAGTTCATGCGCCGCACGGACAAAGGCATGCGCTTTCCGCTAGGCGGTTTCCTGTCGCCGCCGGAGCTGTGCCGCCGCCTGCTCGATCATCCGAAGATCAGGGTGGTTTATGGCCGCGCCGTGGCGTCGCTCGACGATATCGACGGCGACGCGCTTGTGATCGCCGCCAGTTGCGGTACGCAAAATTTTACGGAGACGAAATGGCTGCCGATTGTGCCCGTGCGCGGGCAGATGACGTTCTTGCGCGCCACGGCGCAGTCGAAAAATCTCGCGGAGGTTTTATGCCACGACGGCAGTCTCACGCCCGCCGCCGACGGCCTCCACGCCGCGGGGGCGACGTTCCAGCGCGAGGATTTCGCCGCGCCGGAGGAACGCGCGGCGGACGATGCGGAAAACCTGGCAAAGCTGAACGGATATTTCCCGCAGTACGGCTTCACGGCGGAAGACATCGCCGGCGCGCGGGCGGGCTATCGTGCCGCGCTGCCCGACCATCTGCCCGCGCTGGGGCTTTGCCCCGATTACGCCGCCTTCTCGCGGCTTCTGCCGAGCCGCCTGCCGGGGCGCGGCAAGGCGGCGGAGGGAAAATTCCATGAGCGCCTTTATCTCGCCACAGGGTTCGGCGGGCAAGGGCTTTCCGGCGCGCCGCTCGGGGGAGAGATTGTCGCGAGCCTGATCGACGGCGACATATTGCCCGTGCCGCAGAGCGTCATGCCCTATCTCGCGCCGGAGCGGTTCATCCTGCGCGATATCAAGCGCGGGAAGATATAATATATTGAAATATAAAGATATTTATT
>JAGXAX010000207.1 GCA_018971405.1 Alphaproteobacteria bacterium
GCGACGGCGGCGGCGTTGAGCGCCCTCACCGCCGCGGATTCCGGCGATGCGTCCTCCGGCGGCGGCAACGGCTTCAACCCGCAGGGCGGCGGAGCGCAGGCGCAGGACCTGACGAACCTCGCCGCGCTGCTGCAGCCCGCGGGTTCCGCCGCGACGGGCAAGGATTTCACCAACTACCTCTCCGCTGCGCGCGGCAGCGCGCCTTCGCCGACGACGCAGATGGTCGCCGTCCAGATGACGCAGAACATCAGCGCGGGCATCAACACCATGAGCTTCCAGCTTGAGCCCGCCGGTCTCGGCCGCCTCGACGTCAAACTGAAATTCGCCAAAGACGGCAGCGTCAAGGCGCACATGACCGTCGACAAGCCTGAAACGCTGGCGCTGCTGCAGAAAGACTCATCGCACCTGCAAAACGCGCTGAAGCAAAGCGGCCTGCACGCGGATGAAAACAGCCTCAGCTTCGACCTGCGCCAGCAGAACCAGCAGCAGAATTCCAACGGTTACAACAACGGCGGCGGCAGAAACGCCATCGCCGCAAACGGAAACACCGCGACGGCGGGCGCGCTTCAGGCGCACATCGCCGTCCAGGCCGCGGGCTACATCAGCCAGAGCGGCGTGAACATCATGGTATAAAGGAGAAAGACAATGACGACCATAAACTCCAGCACAGCCTTTCCGACATCGGGAACGAACAGCACGTCTTCGTCTTCGTCTTCGTCCTCCTCGTCGTCTTCCTCGTCGTCTTCGGGCACGTCGAACGGCTCCGGCATCATCTCCGACACCGCCTCGCTGCAGCAAAACTATAGCCAGTTCCTGACCCTGCTCACCACGCAATTGCAGCACCAGGACCCGACCTCGCCGATGGACACAGCGCAGTTCACCAGCCAACTCGTCAGCTTCTCGCAGGTCGAGCAGCAGCTGAAAAGCAACGCCGACCTCGACAAGCTCGTCGCGAGCGCGAACAACAACCAGGCCTCGCTGGGTCTGGCCTACATCGGCAAAAACGTCGCCGTGCAGGGCAATTCGTTCGACTTCAACCCGTCTACGGAATCCAGCGTCACCATCGGCTACAACCTCGCCTCCGCGCCCGCGACGGACAAAATCAGCATCGTCGACAGCAGCGGCAACGTCGTCTACTCGACGCAGGGCTCGCTCAACAGCGGACAGAACTCCTTTACATGGAACGGTCTCGACAACAACGGAAACGCCGTTCCCGCCGGAACTTACACGGTGCAGGTCAACGCGATGGACGCGACCAACGCGGCCGTCGCCGCGACGACGGACGTGCCGGGCACGGTTTCCGGCATGGAGACGGCGAGCGACGGCACGGTGCAATTGCAAGTCGGCTCGCAGCTCGTGCCGCTCGCAAACGTCACTGCGGTCTACTGAAACTGGCACGGGGATTGCAAGTACTTTTTCAGGATTGAAACAGAGACAAAAACAAGAACGCAAAGAAGGAGATTAGCAAATGAGTATTTTCGGTTCCCTCTTCACCGCCGTGTCCGGCTTAAGCGCGCAGAGCGACGCCATCGGCATGATCTCGAACAACATCGCCAACGTCAGCACCGTCGGCTACAAAAGAATAGACACGGCCTTCAGCAGCCTCGTGACGACGGACAGCGCGACGGCGGCCTACAGCCCGGGCTCCGTGAGCTCCTCGCAGGTCGCAACCGTCAGCCAGCAGGGGATTTTGCAGCAGACGTCTTCGCCGACGGACGTCGCGATCTCCGGAAACGGCTTCTTCGTGGTGAAGTCCTCGACCACCGACCCGCTGGCGGCGACGGAATACACGCGCGCCGGTTCTTTCTCCGAAAATTCCGCCGGCGACCTCGTCAACACGGCGGGCTATTACCTCTACGGCTGGCCGCTCGACGCGAACGGCGCCATTCCGGCCAACTCGTCGAACATTTCCTCGCTGGTGCCGGTCAACGTAGGGTCTCTCGGCGGCCTGACGCAGCCGACCTCGACCGCCTCCGTCGACCTCAACCTCAATTCCTCGGCGACGGACGTCGCCTATCCCGTGGCGCAAGGCACCTCGCCCAGCTACAGCACGGCGGTGGAAGTCTACGACTCCCTCGGCACCGGCCACAACCTCACCGTCAACTTCACCAAAATGGCGACGCCGACGGCCTCCATCACCGGCACGACCGGCCTTGCCAGCGTCTCCGGCAACATGGCGGGACAAGTGACGGGCCTCAACTCCACCGACAGCTTCACCATCACCACGACCGGCACCTACGCGGGCACGACGACGATCGACACCAACGGCACCGTGTCACAAATGCTGGCGCAGATCAATGCCATCAAGGACCCGACGACCGGCCAGCCGCTGCTCTACGCGCAGCTCGACCCGACGACCGGCGGACTGAACATCGCGATGCGCAACGTCGGCGACACTTTCAGCCTCGCCAACGTCACCGGCACGCCGCTGACGGCGCTCGGACTCCAGGGGCAGCTGCAGTCGCAGGCGCTCGGCGCGCTCAACGTCTCGACCTTCAGCCAGACGGACCTGACGACAGCGCCGTCGAACATCCCGAACACCGACGCCTTCACGGTGCAGGTCGGCGCGAACCCTGCGGTCACGGTCAACGTCAACGCCGGCATGACCAAGCTGCTCTCCGACCTGAACGCCATCACCGGCGTCTCGGCCAGCGTGGACAGCGCGACGGGCTTCCTCGACATCCGCTCGACGAACAACTCCACCATCACGCTCGCCGACCTGGGCACCGGCGACGGCACGCCGCTGCAAGACCTCGGCATCACGCCCGGCGCGTTCACCGTCACCGGAAAAGTGCCGGCTCCCTCGCAATCGCCCAACCTGCTGACGCCGCTCAACGCGGCCGACAACAACAACACCAACGGCTGGTGGAACGTGAGCTTCACGACGCCCTCCGGCGCGGTGGTCAGCTCCGGCGCGATCAACTTCACCGGCAGCGGCCAGCTCAACGCGGTGCCTGACTCGAACCAGAAGGTACTGACCGCGCTCAACAACATCGACTGGGGCAACGGCTCGAACCCGCAAAGCATCAACTTCGACATGTCGGGCTTCACGCAGTTCGCCTCCGGCTACAACGTCGTCTCCTCGACGCAGAACGGCGCGGCGCTCGGCCTGCAGACCGGCGTGTCGATCGACAGCAACGGCTACGTCGTCGCGCAGTTCAGCAACGGCCAGAGCCAGAAGATCTACCAGCTGCCGCTCGCCACGTTCTCGAACCCCGACGGCCTGAACTCCGGCACGGGCAACGTCTTCAGCCAGACGGACGCCTCGGGCACCTACAACCTCCGCCAGTCGAACACCGGCGGCGCGGGGACGATCTCCAGCGACACGCTCGAAGCCTCGAACGTCGATCTGGCGACGGAGTTCGCGAACATGATCGTGACGCAGCAGGCCTACGCGGCGAACTCCAAGGTCATCACCACCGCCGACCAGATGACGCAGGCCCTGCTGCAGATACAGGCCTGACCTTTGATTTGAGCCCACCCACCCTATATAGAACCATATAGGACCCTCCCAGAGG
>JAGXAX010000208.1 GCA_018971405.1 Alphaproteobacteria bacterium
AACGTCTCCTACAACGTCAAGAAAATGGTGGAGAACGGCTACCTCGTGCAGGAGCGTTCCATCCACGACAAGCGCTCCATCCGCGTGAAGCTGTCCGACAAGGGACGCAAGCTCGACGAGGCGCTCTCCAACCTCTACAAGAAGCACGAGGAACGGCTCGCGCCCGCGGGGTTGCAAAGCACGCGCCTCGAAAGCATGAATCAGGTCTTGCGCGATCTCGAAGCCTTCTGGGGCGAGCAGATGGGCGCGGGCGGCCTCAGCGTCGCGAACGGCTGATCTTCCTCAACAAGGCGGTTTCAGGCCGCTTTCCTGCCCGGAATGACGGCTTTTCTGAAGGTCGTCTGGCCGGGATTGACGACGCTGGCGACGCTCAGCGCGGCGGCGTTGGCGAGGTCTTCCGCGCTTTTGAAGTCTCTGGGATCGAGCGGGGCGAAGGCCGTGACTTCCAGCGTGATGTTTTTGACCTGCAGGCTCTTCCACACGTTCGACAGCGTTTTTCCGCCGTTGTTCATGCGGTAGAAATCGCGGAGGCTCCTGTCCTCTGCCGCGTCCCTGCCGTTGACGGATTTGACCTGAATGGCGACGGGCTGGATGACGACATCCTTCTCCAGCGGGACGGCGCGGTTTTTTTCATCCACGCTCGCGGCGCCGAACAGGAGGGTCAGCAGGCCCGCGTGGAAAAGTTTCACCTCGTTGCCGTCGGTCGTCGTCGCCTCGGGGAACATGATGGTGTTGTATCCGGCGTTGAAGTTTTTGGCAATCTTGCCGCGGGCCTGCGCATTGAACGCGGATTTGCGCTCGATGCCGATGAACTTCATCGCGCGCGCGATCTGCGCCACGCCCGGACGCTTGAGAAGCTCGCCCTTGCCGATGAAGGAGCCGTTCAGCACGGAGCCGGCGGTGATGAAGTCCGTTCCCGACATATGGTTGGCCAGAAACCACACGGGCTTGTTCTTGACGACGGGCGCGGAGGCCTTGTTGAAGACGACCTTGTAGCCGAAAATCCGGCGCAGGCCGCTGTAGATGAGGCCGGGGATGAGCGTGTCGTTGCGCGTCAGCGGGCCGACGACGAGCCCCTGCAGCGCGGCCAGAACGGCGACGACGGGGATAAAGGCCATGCCCATGACGGTTCTTGTGAGGGCGCGCAGATTCTTCATGAAATTTCTCCTGTCCGGCATTTACTATATGGATAATTACAGTAAATCAAGCGTCCTCTTTCGCTTTCATCCATTGCATTGATATAATTTATTTTTTACGCCCGTACGCGCTTGCCGTAGGCGTCGCGGAGCAGCCTTGTGACCGGCCCGACGGCGTAGGAAATGCCGTCGATCCTGCCGATCGGCGTGATTTCGGCGGCGGTGCCGGTGGCGAAGCATTCCTGCGCGGTTTTCAGCTCTTCCGGCAGGATGGCGCGCTCGACGACCTTGAGGCCGTTTTCCCGCGCGAGCTCCATGACGGTGCGGCGGGTGATGCCGTTGAGGAAGCAGTCGGCTTCCGGTGTGTGGAGTTCGCCGTTCACGACCATGAAAAAGTTCGCGCCCGTCAGTTCCGCCACGCGGCCGCGGTAGTCGAGCATCAGCGCATCGGTGAAGCCGGCTTTCTCGGCGGCGTGCTTCGAGAGGGTGCAGATCATGTAAAGGCCGCAGGCCTTGGCGTGCACGGGGGCTGCGTCCGGCGGCGGGCGGCGCCAGCGCGAGGTTTGCAGCGCGATGCCTTTGTCCTGCGCGTCGCCGGCGAAGTAATTGCCCCATTCCCACGCCGCGACGCCGACGTGGGTTTTTGTCTGCTGCGCCGCGACGCCCATCTGCTCCGCGCCGCGCCACGCCAGCGGGCGGATGTAGCCGTTGACGACGTTGTTGACCCGGAGCGTTTCCAGGCAGGCGGCGGCGATGTCATCCGCGGCGTAGGGGCAGGCCATGTCCATGATTTTGCAGCCTTCGATCAGGCGTTCGCAATGTTCGCGCAGCTTGAAAGGCTTGCCGTTGTAGGCGCGGATGCCTTCGAAAACGCCGCTGCCGTAGTGCAGCGCATGGGTCAGGAAATGCACCTTCGCCTCGCGCCACGGAACCGTTTTGCCGTCCATCCAGATAAATCCGTCGCGGTCGTCATAAGGAATGTTTGCGGGGACGGTTGCCATGATTATGTTTCCTGTCTAGATTTGAATTTGATTTTTACAGGATATTCGTATGCCTTTCCACTCCCAACTTGGCGATGTTTATGGCTAATACAGAAACGCAAACCGACCGGCTCTTCCGCCTGTCCGCCTTGCCCCATGTGCTGGTGGTGGACGACGACGAGCGCCTGCGCGATCTCCTGTCGCGCTTTCTGGCGGAGAGCGGCTTTCTGGTGACGACGGCGTACGACGCGGCGGACGCGCGGCGGAAGCTGGAATATCTGGCCTACGACCTGATCGTCATGGACGTGATGATGCCGGGGGAGGACGGCCTCGCACTGACCAGATCCCTGAAAGAGCAAAAACTGCAAACGCCGGTGCTGCTGCTGACCGCGCGCGGCGAGACCGACGAGCGCATCGAGGGGCTGGAGGCGGGAGCGGACGATTATCTCTCCAAGCCGTTCGAGCCGCGCGAGCTGTTGCTGCGCCTGCACGCCATTTTGCGTCGCGTTGCGTCGGCGCCCGCGCGGGCCGAGGCGGCGATCCGCTGCGGCAAATGGACGCTCGATCTCGCGCGCGGCGAGCTGGTCGACGGCGATGAGCGCCTGCCGCTGACGCAGGTGGAGCATAATCTGCTCAAGGCGCTGGCGGGGCGCAAGGGCGAGGTCGTCGGGCGCGAGGAACTGGCGCGGCTTTGCGATGTCGATTCCGACGATACGGGAACCTTGCGCACCATCGACGTGCAGGTGACGCGCCTGCGCAAAAAGCTCGAGGAAGACCCGAAAATGCCCAAATACCTCCAGACCGTGCGCGGCAAGGGGTATGTGCTGTGGGCGGATTGAGAAACCGATGGCGCATACTTTAAAAACGATCAAGCAGAAGATATTGCCGCGCTCGCTTTACGGGCGGTCGCTGATGATCATCGTCGTGCCGATCATGCTGATCCAGATCATCGTCGCCTACATCTTCATCAGCCAGCCGTGGGAGCGGGTGAGCAACGCGCTGGTATCCTCGCTGTCGGGGGAGATCCGCATGGTTATCGGCGAGATTCGCATGGCGCCGACCAATGCCGACGTGCAGAAGATCATTGACATGGCGGGGCAGAACCTCGGCTTGCAAATCTCCATCGAGGGCAAGCGGGAAGCCGCCCGTCACGCGATCTTTTTTGACGGCATCACATGGTACAGCGTCGAGACGAAGCTGCAAAAATATCTGCAACGGACGCTGTCCGAGCCTTTCACCATCGTCGACCACCCGAAGCAAAGGCAATTCGAGGTCGATGTGCAGATCGACCATCATCGCGTCGTCAGGTTCCTGAGTTCCGACGACCGCCTGATGGATCCGCGCATGTATATCTTCATTCTCTGGTTGATCGGCAGTTCGGTTTTCCTCATGGC